>JAISUH010000092.1 GCA_031272205.1 Dysgonamonadaceae bacterium
TCGATCGGCCGGCTGCCTTGTCTTTCTTAACGTATATGTAAGCTTCTCAAAGATCTCCCGAACTCGCCTCCCGACGGCCCGGCGCTTCTCCCTTTTCTCGGAAAGCGGGTGCAAAGATAGAGAGAAGTTTTTTATTGAGCAAATGTTTTCAAAGATTTTTTCTTGATATTTTTCGAAGAATTTTTCCTTTGTCAAAATAAGATTTAGAAAGACAGCCGTTTAGAAACAAAATAAAATTTGAAAAAAAATGGAGTTTTATTCCAAAAAAAAACGAAAAAGGGCTTCGATACCCTTTTCAAATCATATTTTATACGTATCTTGCGACCGTTTTCAAAACGGGGCTATCGGTCGTTACTGATCCCTAAGAAAAGTCTCTAAAAAATTAATTTCAATGAAAGGTGTTCTAAAAATTTTCAAACGTTTTTTACCTCCATATAAAAAATATGCCGTCCTCACATTATTGTTTAATTTTCTAACGGCTCTGTTAAATGTCATTTCCTTTACTGTCATCATCCCTATATTGATGATTCTTTTCAAGGTAAGCAACGAAGTCTATACTTTTATCCCGTGGGACAACCCCGACATATCGACCCTGAACTTGATAAAGAATAACGGGTACTGGTTTTTTTCGCATTTGATAGAGGTTTACGGCGCTTCCACAACGTTGTTAATCCTTGCCGTTTGGCTAATCCTCTCAACGTTATTGAAAACGGGGGCGGCTTATTTGGGTTCGCATTTCATCATTCCCATACGCACGGGCGTCGTAAAAGATATTCGGGATCAAATCAACGATAAAATAGTGTCGCTCCCCATCGGTTTTTTTTCGGAGGAGCGGAAAGGCGATATTTTGGCACGTATATCGGGCGATGTGAACGAAGTGGAAAACTCAGTGATGAGTTCGTTAGATCTTCTCATCAAAAATCCGATATTGATTTTTATTTATCTTGCCACAATGATTATCATCAGTTGGCAACTGACGATTTTTGTTTTGATTTTACTTCCCGTAATGGGATATGTAATGGGCGTGGTAGGGAAAACGCTGAAGAAAAAATCATTCGAAGCCCAAAACAAGTGGGGACTTTTGATGTCTCAGATAGAAGAGACCTTAGGAGGATTGCGCGTAATAAAGGCTTTCAATGCCGAAAAAGAAATTTCGGGAAAGTTCCACAAAGGGAGCGATGATTTCAGGCGCATGTCGAACCGCATTGCCCGAAGGCAAGCCCTTGCGCACCCGATGAGCGAGTTTCTGGGCACCATAACTATTGCTATCGTATTGTGGTTTGGGGGAACGCTCATCCTGAACGGGAGCGGAATTATCGATGCCGCAACCTTTATTTATTACCTTACCATCTTTTACAGCATCATCAATCCGGCCAAAGATTTCTCGCGTTCGGCTTATACCGTTCAGCGGGGATTAGCCTCGATGGATCGAATCGATAAAATATTGACGGCAACAAACGATATTCAAGAAGCGCCCAATCCTCAAAAAATTGCTTTCGAGAGCGCCATCACATTGAAGGATGTTTGGTTCAAATACGATGCCGGCTGGGTCATCAAAGGCATTAACATGTCCATTGCGAAAGGGCAAACGGTTGCGCTGGTAGGGCAATCGGGATCGGGAAAATCTACGATCGCCGATTTGATTCCCCGTTTTTACGACATTCAAAAAGGGGGGATATTTATCGACGACACCAACATCAAAGATGTCCGTCTGTATGATTTACGCTCGCTGACGGGGTATGTGAATCAGGAAGCCATTTTGTTTAACGACACCTTTTTCAACAATATTGCATTTGGGAAGAAAAATGCTACGCCGGAGCAGGTGATGGAAGCGGCAAAAATAGCGAATGCCCACGATTTTATCATGGCTACCGAAAACGGTTACGACACCAACATCGGCGACCGGGGAGGAAAATTGTCGGGGGGACAGCGTCAGCGCATCAGCATTGCCCGGGCCATCCTCAAAGACCCACAGATATTGATTTTGGACGAGGCGACCTCGGCATTGGATACCGATTCGGAGAGATTGGTGCAGGAAGCGCTGGAGCATTTGATGAAAAGCCGAACAACCATCGTCATCGCCCACCGCTTATCGACCATTAAAAACGCCGACGTCATCCACGTTATCCAAGACGGGCAAATTGTTGAGTCGGGGAGACACAACGAATTGTATGCGCTCGACGGATATTACACCAAGTTGTGCAATATGCAGGGAGAGTTGACGTCCTAATCTGTTGTACAAGATTACACCGCGAGCGAATCGCCATTTTGCAAACGCGACGTCCACGAGGCGACAGGGATATCTCCGTCTGTTTTTTTGTCGATCTCCTCAAACGGCGAATTTATGCTGTGAAACTCAGGAACAATCTCTTTCATTTTCTTTACCGTCAAGACATCGTCATACAAGTACGACGTTTCTATTAAATCGTCTATCAAGGTTTTCACCTCGCTGTACTCGTATTCACGGACATCGGCGATCATGATTTTTTCGTGATGGGTGGGTTTGGTATGTTCGGCGCAATTCAACAGTTCCTCATAGAGTTTTTCGCCGTGGCGCAGGCCTGTAAACTCTATTTTGATGTTTTTCAAACCCGAAAGACGAATCATGTGTTTTGCCAGATCCAATATTTTAACGGGTTTGCCCATATCGAATATATATATTTCGCCGCCATTCCCCATGGAACCCGCTTCCAATACTAATTGGCAAGCTTCGGGAATCAACATGAAATAGCGGATAATTTCGGGGTGGGTAACGGTAATCGGCCCTCCATTCTTAATCTGCTCTTTAAACAGCGGGATTACAGAACCGCTCGACCCAAGAACGTTCCCGAAGCGGGTTGTGATGAATTGGGTTGCTTTTTTACCGATACGCTCATAATGTTTTGCCAATGCCTGCACATAAATTTCACAAATTCTTTTTGAGCATCCCATTACATTGGACGGATTAACGGCTTTATCGGTAGAAATCATCACGAATTTATATACGCCGTATTTTATCGCCAAATCAGCCAATATTTTGGTGCCCAGAATGTTATTTTGAATGGATTCGGAAACGTTGTCCTCCATCATCGGCACGTGTTTGTATGCCGCTGCATGGAAGATGTATTGCGGGCGGGTTTGGGCAAATATCTTCTCCATCCTTGTCGCGTTTGTGATATCTGCCACTACGATTTCGCTGCGGATATCGCGCCAACGTTCGTGCAGATCCAACCGGACATCGTGCAGCGGAGTCTCCGCCTGATCGATCAAAATAAGGCTATAAGGGTTGAAAGAAGCCACCTGTCTGACAATTTCACTGCCGATAGAACCGGCAGCCCCCGTTATCATGATCCGTTTGCCTTCGATATGGGAAGCTATTTCTTTCATATTGATATGGATGGGATCTCTGGGCAGCAGGTCTTCTATCTGGATGTCTTTTAATTGTTCTTTGCTTGTCAATTCTCCATTCCATTCGTTTACAGGGGAGGTCGTCAGAAGCGATATGTCATTATCGATAAACCTGCTCAAGAAGGGAGAATTTTTAATTTCTTCCATTTTCTGGGGGGAGATGATGACGGTTTTCACCGTTTTCATCCGCATAATCCGGAATAGGTCATCATCGTTGGCGTAAATTCTCACGCCCAGCAAATTTTTACCAATCATGTTTTCTTCGTCGGAGATAAAACCCGTCAGTCGATAATTCAAAATCCAGTTTTCTTTCAATGCTTTAGCCACGCTTATACCCGGCATTTTCGTGCCATATACAAAAACATTCACGGTCTTTCCCTTACGTCCCGAAAACATGTCATACAATTCTTTCGCTAAAATTCGGGAAAAGACCATCAGCATAACGTTTAAGGCATAAATCGCGAAAAACATCACATTGTTTGCAAAATAAAGGCCACCCTCAGGCTTGATGATTTGAATAAAAACAAAAGACAATCCGTAGCCCAGACTTAACGCATAGACAATCTTCAACAAATCGGAAAAAGAGGAGAACCGGAGCACTCCGCTGAAAGTCTTGCACATGATAAAGAATATGGCATTGAAAACCGCCAAGATAAGTGTTAGCCGAAAGCCGCCAATCCTTACCTCTTCCGTAAAATACTGGAAACCAAACCGGATGAAATATACTAAGAAACTCGAAAAAGCAATGATAAAAACATCAATCAACCATATCGAGAAGCGGGATAACACCCGATTATTGAAATTATCAAAATATCGATTCAAGAATTTTTCCATAATACGTAGTATTATTCATGAATAGAACTGTTCATTACAAATAAAACTGTCCATTTCAAGCCATATATTAGCCTAAACATTTAATCTCAAAAAAAAGTTTACACAACACATTTAATGTATGTTTAAATTCCTCAGATCCTCGCTTTGCGATATAATTCTGTCCATTGTAACGTCGGTTGCATCGAACGGAATGGTTTCTCGCAATTGAAAATCGAAACAAATACCTGTTTTACAGGCGTTTATTGAAGACAGCAAGCGATCGTAAAAACCCTTGCCCCTTCCCAATCGGTGCATTTTTCTATCGAATGCTACCCCCGGTATCACCGCTATATCGATATCGGAATAATCGCCAAAAAACGTTCCGTATTTAGGCTCCGATATTCCGTATGAAGCTATTTCCAAGTGTTTCGTATCTCCCAACTCTCTCAATAATAATTCGTTTCCCCTCACAACAGGAAGTACGATCCGCTTCACTCCAATGTATTTTTCAATCAGCCCTCTGGTGCAAACCTCGTCCTCTATACTATAATAAATAAATAAGACGTCGGCATTTTTAAACTCATCCGTTTGTTCCAAACGAGAAATAACCTCGAACGACATTTCCTCCAATTTTTTTGCGGAAAAATTCCGTTTTATGGCTGCGATCTTTGTTCGGAGTTGTTGTTTCGACAGCGATATTTCATGTTTCATCACACAAAATTTCCGGGGACAAGAAGAACTGCGGCAACGCTGTTTTGTCTCACATTTTTCAAAAAACGATTTCCGTTCACCGAAGAATACAAGCCTTCCCTCACCGCATCAGTCGTATTTTTCCCTGTTTCTATCAATTCTGTTGCTTTCATCAGCAATTTGTCGCTTTTCATCAGCACGGAATAAAAACCTTCTTCTCCGAAGAAATTACGTATGATTAAAGCTTCTACTTGCGACTCTATCAAATCGCGCGATTCTTCGATATAATACGGGCGGCGACGAATCCCTTTATTATCGGCATAACTTGCCAAATTTACCAGCAAAGGTTGCTTTCTCAAAAAAGAGTGCATTTCCGGCCATGTTTCAAATTCCTGCAACCGTTTTTTATTCATGTCGGAATAAACCGTTGCGTATTCCTGCAATATATTATTGTTTGCCAATAAATTGTAGTATGAATTGATTCCTGAAGTGTCGCGCGGCACAAAAATATCGGGCATAATACCGTCGCCGGCATATACCGTACGTCCTCCAACCGTTTTAAAAGGGATGATATTTTCGTTCGATACCGTATCTATATTCACATAATCTCCCTGTATATAGCGATTTACGGCCTCCATCTCGTATTCGTCGTATTTTCCTTTCTCGTACTTGCGCTGGATGGAGCGCCCCGAAGGCGTATAATATCGGGCGACCGTCAAACGGATAGCTGAGCCGTCGGGAAAATCGCGCTGGCTTTGCACAAGTCCTTTCCCGAAAGAACGACGTCCGATAATCAGCCCGCGGTCGTTGTCCTGAATGGCGCCGGCAAAAATTTCGCTTGCCGAGGCGCTCATTTCGTCAATCATCACAATAATCTGGTCGGATTTGCTCGTTCCCGAACCGTTTGCGTATTTGTCCTCACGGGGAAAGTTGCGCCCTTCGGCATAAACGATCAGGTCGTTTTTATTCAGAAATTCGTTTACCATGGCCACCACTGCATCGAGAGAGCCTCCAAAATTACCCCGCAAATCTATCACAAAGGCGTTACAGCCCATGCTCTTCAATTTTGAAATCGCCGAAATAAACTCGCCGAAGGTGGGAAAAGCAAAGGTGGTTATTTTTATGTAGCCGATGGTTTCTGTCAGCATATACGATACGGGAACGCTCTGCATCGGAATATCGCCGCGCGTTACTATGATTTCGCTAAGCGTTGCCGCATCATCTCTTTTGATTCCCAATTTTACTTCGGAACCTTTTTCTCCGCGCAAGGTTTTCAAAACGTCGGCGTTCGTGATTTTCTTTCCGGCGACAAGCGAATCGTTCACCGTAACAATTCTGTCCCAAGGTTTTATTCCTGCCGCTTCCGACGGGCCTCCGGGCACTATACTCGTAACGACAATCGTATCTTTCAAGACGAAAAACGTAACCCCGATCCCCGAAAAATGCCCTTCGAGGTCTTCATTGACCCTTTTCATCTCTTCTGCAGGGATATAAACCGAGTGGGGATCGAGCTCCTGCACAATGCTGGGAAGTGCATCTTCGACGAGACCGCGCATATTTACCGTATCGACATACGAATTATCGATATAGCGGAGCACCGCGTCCAATTTACCCGTTCCCGACAGTCGGTTAACGCTCCCCCCGAGCTTGGAGTATTTATTCCCGATAAAAACGCCCACGGCTATGCTTAGAGCGATCCAAAGGGGAATCCATATTCTTATTCTTTTTTCCGAATTCATCCAGTCAAATTCTTATTTATAAATTCTTTATTCAATATTAACCGAAACAATTTCGATACCCGCTCTCTTGAGCAGCTCAATGCCGTCGCTCAACCGGTAAGAATCGGCATAAACCACCCGGCTGATACCCGCCTGTATAATCAATTTGGCACATTCGATGCACGGGGAAGCGGTTACATACAAGGTTGCACTTTCGCTGCTATTGTTTGAGCGGGCAACTTTAGTTATAGCATTCGCCTCTGCATGAAGCACATAAGGCTTAGTAACATTATTTTCATCTTCGCAAACGTTTTCAAAACCGGAAGGCGTTCCGTTATAGCCGTCGGAGATAATCATTTTGTCCTTTACCAAGATGGCGCCGACTTTACGGCGTTGGCAATAAGAATTTTCCGCCCAAATCATCGCCATACGCATATAACGTTTATCCAAATTTTTTTGTTTCTCTATACCCATTTTCGGTTCGGTTTCTTTGGATGAATGTTGCATTGACTTCCTTTCTCAAACGGCTTTAAGACTCATGTCGAGGCTTTTCACCGAATGTGTGAGCGCCCCCACGGATATGTAATCGACGCCAGTCTCGGCATACTTGCGGATCGTGTCGATAGTAATTCCTCCGGAGGACTCCAATTCTACTTTTTTATTCACAATTTCAACCGCTTTTCGTGTTTGTTCGGGTGTGAAATTATCGAGCATGATGCGGTCAACGCCGCCTACAGCCAACGCTTCACTCAATTCATTGAGGTTGCGGACTTCAATTTCTATTTTCAAATTCTTCCCTTTTTGTTTTAAATAATCCTGTGCAGCCCGAATGGCTTTAGCAATGCCTCCGGCAAAATCCACATGGTTGTCTTTCAACAGAATCATATCGAACAAGCCGATACGGTGATTGTAGCCGCCGCCAATTTTCACGGCTTGTTTTTCGAGCATGCGCATACCCGGAGTTGTTTTTCGCGTGTCGAGGATTTTTGCATTTGTTCCTTCGAGCAGTTTCACATAACGGTTGGTAACGGTAGCTATTCCGCTCATGCGCTGCATAATGTTCAGCACAAGCCTCTCGGTTTGCAGCAGCGACCGTACTTTCCCTTCCACGGTGAACGCCACATCGCCCGGTTTTACCTGCGCCCCGTCGCGAATAAAAACAGTGATTTGAAGTTCCGGGTCAAATTTCAGAAAAACCGCTTTTGCAGCATCCACGCCTGCAAGGATTCCTTCTTCTTTTATCAGAAGCTTTGCCTTACCCACAGCCGTGTCGGGGATACTGCTTAACGTAGTGTGGTCGCCGTCGCCGATGTCTTCGGCAAAAGACAAATCAATCAAACTGTCAATTAATTCCTGTTCTTTCATATTTTAAAAACGATTCCCGAAGATTTTAAAGCCAAACATCCATTGTGCTTGTTTCCTCTCTTTTATTCTACAAAAATATAAAATAAACTTGTACCTTTGCACCCATAAACTATTTTTCTACGCTAAATTCCACAATTTTAGTCACGACAATGAAGATTATTTTGCTTGCCGTTGGCAAAATCGACGAAAAAACAGTTACGAATGCAGTGGAAATGTATTCGAAACGGGTCAACCATTACATTGCTTTTGAAACGGAAACGATTCCGGACATCAAGAACAATAAAAATCTTTCGCAAGACGAACAAAAGCTTGCCGAGGGGATAGCCATTTTGAAAAAATTGCAGGCATCGGATTGTGTGATTTTGTTGGATGACAAAGGAAAGCCGTACTCATCGACCGAATTTGCCCATTTCATCGAAAAAAAATCACATTCGACACCCAAACGGATGGTTTTTGTAGTGGGTGGCCCTTATGGGTTTTCGGACGATGTTTATGCACGGGCAAACGAAAAGTTATCGCTATCGAGAATGACCTTTACCCATCAAATGGTGCGCGTAATTTTTGCCGAACAGCTCTATCGAGCAATGACCATATTGAACAACGAACCCTACCATCACGAATAAATCGATTATGAATCCTAAATCCACTTTCCATAAATTTATGGCCCACCTCTCCAAAAAAATCGCGGAAAAAAAAGGCCTTATTATCGTCATGTTCCTCCTCACAGGAGCTTGTGCTTTCATTGCCATCCGGTACGGCTTAAAAGATCTTGTCCAAACGAAGGCGAAACAAGAACAGTCCGCCCCGATAACGGATGATGCAAAAGACAAAGCCTATAACAAAACTCGAGAAATCGTGCAGTTGGTGGAAACCAACGACATCGACAAAATTATTTCGTCATTCGACCGCAATACAAGGCAGGCCTTACCCGCAGAAAAACTGCTTGCGATGTGGGACAGGGCGCAGCGGCAATTCGGAACGTTTCAGGGGTTTGAAGACGACACCAAAGTAATGGAAAAAGGCGGCTCTCTCATGACCGAGACGACGGTCAAGTTTGAGAAAATCAACCTCTGTCTGCAACTGACATTCGATAAAAACGGGCAAATTGGCGGTTTTTTTATAAAACCGATTTTGTTTTAACGAAGTAGCCGGATTATTCTTCCGCGTATTCGAACTCAAAGCGCAGAGAGTCGAAAATCTCCCTTTCCATCGGATTTTCGGAATCGCAAAACGAGGACAGTTCGTTCAATATACGACCTGCTATTGCGGGGCTTTTTCGCCCCGCGCATTTCAATACATTCAAGGCCGATTGACGGACAAAAACCGAAGCGGCTGACAAATCGCCAATAGCCCGGCCGACGATGACCTGAATATCCCTGTTTTTCAAGACCGGCGAACCCGATACGGCAAGCCGCACGAAGAGCCAAAAACCTGTCGTTCGAAGGTTTTCATCGACTGCGTATATCCATTTTTCGACCAATTCATGGGCAAAATCCAATTTTTGGAACAAATTCATGCAGACTTGTTCGCGAATCTCCTGATTGGGGATTTCCGAAGCCCATTTTTCGGCTTTATCCTTCGAGAAATCGGTAACCGGATGCAACATGGTGGACAATATTTTCAATTCTCGCATTTCGCTCTGCCAAAGCGTTTCGGCCAATACCGCATTCGGAACGTAACGCTTGGCTATCGCTCTCAGCTTGGGGATATCCACGCCAAAGTTCATGCGGTAGTTCATCCCTTTCTCGCGCATACTCGCCGATATCACACCGTTCATCGCAAGGCGCAAATCCGAGCGTATTTTCTTGATTGTTTCTTCCATCGTATTCGAAATTTCCATAGGTAAAAGTAATCTTTTTTAATCTTTTTTGCCCAAAAAGAAAGCTTATTTTTCATCTTCTTCGTCTATCTTTGCAGTCTAAATGAATAGCTATGAATAAAATAAGGTTCTTTTTCGTTTTTTTGGGCTTCGTATCGTTTTTTTCTTGCGATAAAACAGAAGATCCGTCGGGCTCAACTCCAATAACTTATACGGTTAGCGGAACGATCAACAAATCCGATGGCGGGGCTGCTTCAGGCGCTTCCGTTATGCTTGCAAAATCGACTGACGGCAGCAATGCCGGACAGGCTCCGGCCAATGCTGCCGGCGAATATATTATCACCGGTGTTGAAGCCGGTTCGTATAAAATTGTAGCTTCGTTAAGCGGTTACGAAACGGCGACGGTCAACGATGTGAAAGTTACGGCCTCAAACTTGAGCGGTATTGATGTTACGCTCGCGAAAATTGCCGTTGCAACTTACACCATCAGCGGAAAAGTTACAAAACCCGATGGCAGCGCGGCCACGAACGCATTGGTGCAAGTGTGGAAAACCGGCGACAATACCAATGTCGGACAAGCAGCAACCGTTGATGCACAAGGCAATTACTCGGTAGCGGATATTCCTTCGGGCGATTACAAAATTATTGTTTCTCTCGATGGATACGAAACCGGCATTTTAGAAAATGTAAAGGTTAATAATGCCGCTCTTGCTTCGCAAAATATTGTATTGCAAGTCATCAGTATCAGCGGCGACGCCATAAGCGTCATTTTTTCAGGCGCTTCGGTCAGCGTTTCCAATCTTCCGGCTGACGGCAGTGTAACTTCGACTGTCAGCGGCGCCGATGTAACACTCTCGTCATCGGCAACAAAAACATTGGAATATGCGGTATCAGGCTCAACTTCAAACGGTTCGCTGAAAATACAAACACCGGCCGATATAAAACTGACATTAAACAGCGCCGTAATAACTTCCACTTCAAGTTTGCCTCCCATTCAAATAACTAAAAATGAAGGCACTGTAACAGTCGAACTGAAAGGATCGAGTATTTTGAAAGACGCTTCGGGAAATGGGGAAAACGCCGTAATGATCACCAAAAAAGGCGCTTTCAAGTTTGAAGGGTACGGAAAACTCGAAGTTTCCGGCTCCGCAAAACACGCCATTGCGAGCGAAACGACAATACATGTCGCCGGAGGCGAAATTACGGTTTCTCAAGCCGCTTCCGACGGATTTCACAGCGAAGGGTTTTCGATCACGGCAGGAACGCTTAAAATCGGCTCTACAAAAGGCGACGGCATTGACGCCGGCGGTCAGGCTGCCGAAATCAAAGGAGGAAACATCAACATATCTTCCACAGCCGATGATGTGAAAGGCATCAAAGGCGACAAAGGGGTAACAATCAGCGGGGGAGCGCTTGCAATCAGCGTTTCGGGCGCCCAGTCGAAGGCCATCAGCAGCAAGGCGGATATTGCCGTCAGCGCGGGTGAGATCAATATCACAACTTCGGGAGCAACAGTGCTTAGCGCTCTTAATTCGGGCTATGATCCCTCGTATTGCACCGCAATAAAAAGCGATGGAAACGTGAATATCAGCGGTGGAACCATCAAAATTGAAAGCAAGAAAACAGCCGACGGAGGCAAGGGAATTTCTGCCGACGGCGACGTAAATATCACAGGCGGAACGCTGAGTATCACAACGGCAGGCGACGGCAAAACTTACACCGCATCGACCGGAACCCCCGATTCATACACTGCTGCCTGTATCAAAAGCGATAAAAATATCAGCCTTACCGGCGGAACTATCACGTGCAGCAGCACCGGTACCGGCGGCAAATGTATTGCAGCCGACGGAACGCTGACCATCGGCCTTAGCGGCGCCAACAATGCCGATGTGTTGATTCACGCAACAACTTCGGGAGAGCGATTTTTAGTTTCCGGCAGTTCGGGCGGCGGCGGAGGCATGGGAGGCCCCGGCGGAGGTTTTGGCGATAACGGCACCGATTATGCCAATCCGAAAGCGATAAAAAGTGAGGGTAATATGACGATTAACAGCGGAACGCTGTACGTCAATTGCACTCAGAAAAACGAAGGCGGCGAAGGGCTCGAAAGCAAGGCTACCCTCACGATCAACGGCGGAAATATTGATATTCGCACTTACGACGATTGCATCAATGCGGCAACAGCCATCGTTATCAACGGCGGCAACCTGTATTGCGCTGCATCGGGGCAGGATGCTATCGACAGCAACGGCACGCTGACCGTCAACGGCGGATTGACTATTGCCAACGGAGTTCGCGGCGATGGCGAATCATTTGATTCGGAGAGAAATGTAACCATCAATGGCGGCATCATTGTCGGAACCAGCGGAAATACGATGTCGGGGTTTACGGGCAAACAACGCAGTTGCAAGTTTCAGGCGGCTTGCGGAAGTTCGGTTGCGCTCAAAAACTCGCAGGGCGAATACGTTTTGCTGTTCACCGTTCCGATAATTTCGGGCGCGAGTACGGGAACAAACGTAGTTGTCGTATTTTCCGATCCGCGTCTTACAAGCGGCTCATACACGCTGTATTCCGGAGGATCGATAAGCGGCGGGACAACCGTAAACGGCTACAATACCGGCGGAACTTACTCCGGCGGCACCTCGAAATCGGTCAGTCTTTGAATGGAGGCAAGTATAAACAAAATAAATTGAATGAGACTTTTATTAATCAGCAATTCCACCAATCCCGGTGAAGCCTATTTGGATTATCCGAAACAATCTATCAAAGATTTTTTGGGAGAAAAATCTTTGAATGCCGTTTTCATCCCGTATGCGGCCGTTACTTTTTCGTATGACGAATACGAAGAAAAAGTGAACGCCCGTTTTGCCGAAATAGGCCATCACGTAACGGGAATCCATCGCTTCATCAATCCTGTTGAAGCCGTAGAAAATGCCGACGCCATTGTGGTTGGCGGCGGCAATACCTGGCAATTGGTGAAAAAACTGCAGGAAAAAAAGTTGATGAAAGTCATCCGGAAAAAAGTTAAGCAAGGCGCTCCGTATATCGGTTGGAGCGCCGGTTCGAACATCGCCTGCCCCACCCTTCGCACGACCAACGATATGCCGATAGTGGAACCCAAAAAATTCAAGACTTTGAGATTGGTTCCGTTTCAAATCAATCCGCATTACCTTGACGACAATCCGGCAAATCACGGTGGCGAAACGCGCGAAATGCGCATCCAAGAATTTATTGAAGTCAATCGCAACGTGTATGTGGTAGGGCTCCGCGAAGGCACCTTGTTGCGTATCGAAAACAACGATTTGACGCTCACAGGCCCCCGCACCGCACGAATTTTCAAATACGGGGATGAAACGAAGGAATTATCGCACAAGGATGATTTTAATTTTCTTATTAACAGCGTATTAAAATAAAAAAAACCCTATAAGAAACTAAAAAAAACCCATTCAACAACGACAGACATCCATGATAGATTTGTTGGCGTAAAAAGTTTATCAAAGCTACAAGTCCTCATCAACCGCAAATTTGATTATGGTCAGTAGTCGAACATCTTTGAAAAACTCACCTCCAATAACCGGAGGACTATTCTTTTTTTAACTTTTTAGATGCCTGCAAAAACACGAAAGGCAAATATAGTGAAAATTTACATAATCGGAATAGAGATTAACCTAAATTGGGGATTTTTCCCATATTTGGTTGTGCCCACACATCGAGACATGAAGCCATTATTCGGCTTTTTGCTTTGTTTTTATTTTTATCCCCGTCAACATCCGTCCGGAATGAACGGATTGGCGGCGTGCCGAAAAAAACAAATCAGGATGGTCGAAAGTGCAATATTCGGCAGTCTCGATTTGGGATTCGGGAACACCAAGGCGGAGCAATTCCCTGCGGTTGATTTCAGGCAAGTTGAGATGGGTTTTCCCGGTTAGAGTGGAACAGGAAGAAACCTTTTCGTCTGTCAGATCGAAATCATTTCGCTTAAATTCCGCAACGACTTCATCGCCAACTTCAAAATTTTTCAGGCAGATGGCCGGCCCTATTCCGGCAACGATATCTTTGGGAGACGAATCATAAATGCGCCGCATCTCTCCAATGGTTTTCTCCACGATGCGGGCGACCGTACCGCGCCATCCGGCATGAATGGACGCGATGACTTTCTTCGACTTGTCGAACAGGATAACAGGAACGCAGTCGGCCGTCGTAACGCAAAGGAAAAGGTCTTTTTCTCGGGTCAGGCAAGCATCCACTCCATAAAGCGCTTCCGTTTTGTCAGCTATGTTTAAAGACAAAAACGATTGGTCTATCAACAAAATTTTAGAGCCGTGTGTCTGATGAGGAATTACAAAATCGGAAACGGATTGGCAAAACATTCGAGCCAAAATTTGTCGATTTTCCACGATGCAGAGCGGATCGTCGTCGGAGAAATTACCAAGATTCAGCGATGAAAATTCACCTTTGCTTACGCCCCCGGCGCGGGTAGTGGAAAAATGTTCTATTTCCTGTTCGTCGCGAAAAATACCGAACTGCAAAAGATTTTGATATTCAGCGTGAGAGGTCATTGCGGCAAAAAACAAAGTTAACAATCGTCCTCGTTATCGTCCGCATCATCTTCCTCGATCTCAAAATCATCCTCAGGCTCAAATTCCATCGATCTCAGGTCGAGGTTGCGGTGCACTAACGAGCTGCTGTCTTTTGAGGCCGGATCATAGACATATTCGCCGCTGTTCAGTTCGCGCCAGAGCAAATCTTTCAGGGTTGTGATGCCAAAATTTGTGATGGCCGAGATGAACACGCAGGGAACATCGGGCAAATTTTGCGCCATTTCCTGCATCAGTTCATCGTCTAACATATCCGATTTGGAGACGGCAAGGACACGCCGTTTATCGAGCAGTTCGGGGTTATAGCGGGTCAGTTCGTTCAGCAGGATTTGGTATTCGGAGCAGATGTTGTCGGCATCGGCCGGAATCACGAACAATAGCAGGGAGTTCCGCTCAATATGGCGCAGGAAGCGCAATCCGAGTCCTTTCCCTTCGCTTGCGCCTTCGATGATTCCGGGAATATCGGCCATCACAAACGACTTCCCGTCGCGATAGCTTACGATACCGAGATTGGGTTCGAGTGTAGTGAACGGATAATTGCCTATTTTCGGCTTCGCCGCCGAAACGACCGACAACAGTGTGGATTTTCCGGCATTTGGGAAACCCACCAGTCCCACATCAGCCAAAAGTTTCAGTTCGAGGATTGCCCAACGTTCTTCGGCCGGCTCGCCGGGCTGCGAATAGCGCGGCGCCTGATTGGTTGCCGTTTTAAAATTCACATTGCCGAGGCCTCCCCGGCCGCCTTTCAATAAAACAACCTCTTGCCCGTCGTCGGTTACGTCGCAGAGGTATTCGCCCGTATGGGCGTCGTAGGCCACCGTTCCGCAAGGAACCTCGATAATTTTGGTCTCTCCTTTTTTTCCTGACGACTGATTTCGCGACCCGTTTTCGCCGTTACCGGCAAAAATATGCCGCTGGTAGCGAAGATGGAGCAGCGTCCAGTAATTGCGGTTGCCCCGCAAAATAATATTCCCTCCATCACCGCCGTCGCCGCCGTCGGGCCCGCCTTTGGGTATGTACTTTTCCCTTCGGAAATGAGAGGAACCGCGTCCTCCTTTTCCCGACCGGCAATATATTTTTACGTAATCTACAAAGTTTGTTTCACTCATTATCTATCGGATTAGTTTATCCACTTCTTTTTCAATTGATTTAAAAATATTCTCTACCGTTCCAACGCCCTCTATAATTTTCAGTTTGCCCTGATTATCGTAAAATTCTTTTAACGGCGCGGTTTGGCTGTAATACACTTTCAAGCGCGATTCGATGGTTTCGCGATTGTCGTCGGAACGGCCTGAAATTTGACCACGCTTCAACAGGCGGTCGATCAGTTCCTCGTCATGCACTTCGAGGCTGAGGACAAGCGAAATTTGGGTATCGTTGTTCGACAGCATGTTATCCAGTTCGATACCTTGGGCGAGGGTGCGTGGAAAGCCGTCGAAAACAAAGCCTTTCGCATCGGAATGTTGCCGGATCAACTCGTCAAGAATCCCGATCACCACTTCATCCGGCAGCAAATGCCCTTTCGACATGTAACTGTCAGCCAATTTGCCCAGTTCGGTCCCCGCCTTGATTTCGGTTCGGAGGATATCACCCGTTGAGACGTGTTTCAAACCGTATTTTTCGATCAGCAATTGACTTTGCGTTCCTTTTCCCGAACCGGGAGCTCCAAAAATAACTACATTTATCATTTTATTTTTTCATTAAATGGTTACGTCGTGTTGTTTTCAAAGGAAAACAAAGGTAACATAAAATCTTCGGATTTCGCACAAATTGCAAATTAAACAAACGGATAGCTCCAAATTCAATTTGAAAGTGTATTTTTGCAAAACCAAACAAAATGCTTGCGATGACATCCATTTTAAGGAACTATGCTTTTACCGGCTGCCTTGTCTTAGGAATTTTGGCAGGAGGCATTTTCGGAATCGCTTTCGGAGAAAGCGCCTCGATTGTGAAACCCGTCGGCGACGCCTTCCTCAACCTCATGTTTGTGATGGTGGTGCCGCTGGTGTTTTTCAGCATATCATCGGCGGTTTACAACATGAAGCAAATGAACATGATAGGGAAAGTATTGCCCCTCATCGTTTTGGTTTTTGTCGTTATGGCGGTTATCGCCGCCATTTTTGCCTATTTGTCCGTACTTGTTTACAATCCGTTCGAAGGGATCGATAAGGCGATGTTCCTGAAAAATTTACCCCTGCAAAGCGAGACGCCGCATCTTTCGGCGGGTGAATTGTTGGTGCGAACCTTCACCGTCCCCGATTTTCTGTTGTTGTTCTCCAAATCGAATTTGCTTCCGCTCATTCTCTTTTCGGCATTTTTAGGATTAGCTACCGCTTACTCAGGCAAAACAGGGGCAACTGTGGCAGAGCTCCTCAATTCGGGGACGGCAGTCCTTTTGCGCATGATGACAGTCATCATGTACGCCGCCCCGATAGGGCTGGGTTGCTATTTTGCCGACACCGTAGGGAAAGTCGGCGGACAAATAGTGAACGGTTACCTCAATGCCTTCGGATTGTATTTGTTCCTTGCCGCCATCTATTATTTCGGGTTCAATTCCATCTTCGTGTGGTTGTCCGGAGGAAAAGCGGTATTTAAGGCCTTTTGGCGAAACATCATCACCCCGTCGCTGACCGCAATCGCCACCTCGTCGAGTTCGGCCTGCATCCCGATAAATATCGAAGCGGCTCAGAAGACAGGCGTTCCGCCGGAAATAGCGGAAACCGTGATTCCCCTTGGCACCAACCTTCACAAAGACGGGTCGGTGATGGGGGGCATCCTCAAAATTGTATTTCTGTTGACGATTTTTGGCTCTGAGGCCGGCTTTTCGGGAAACTTCTTTTTCGTCATCGGAGTAGCGCTGCTGGTAGGCGCAGTGATGGGAGCTATCCCCAGTGGAGGAATGACCGGGGAATTGCTGATTTGTTCGGTTTTTGGATTTTCTCCCCAATTGGCCGGTACACTGATGATTATCAGCACGATCATCGATATTCCGGCCACGCTGATCAATTCTACGGGGAATGTAGCAGGGGCGGTGTTAGTTGCCCAACTGAGTAACAGAAAAAAATAAAGTTAAATAAACCAATATCAAATTGTTATGAGAAAAATAGACATTGCGTTTTGGGTCATTGCGCTCCTATTGGCTCCCGGTCGTTTGCGTGCACAAATTTCAACCGTTACAGATTTAACAGCGTTCTATAAACTGACGGACTCCTGTTTTTTGAGCGCACATAAAAAAAACAGTCCCATAATCGGAATTTCGGTTCAACAATACGGAAATAGGGGTTCTTCTGTTTCGGGGACATACATAAATGCCGTTCTGAAAGCAGGAGGAACACCAATACTGATTCCGATGACGGATAACGGATTCGTCATCAAAAATACCGTCGATCAATTGGATGGTCTGTTGATGATCGGTGGAGAAGATGTGAATCCGTCGTTTTACGGAGAAGCCGCCCGCGAAGAATTGGGCGAAGTTGATTCCCTCCGCGATGTCTGCGATTTGATGTTAGTTAAAATGGCGGCCGACCGAAACATTCCCATTTTGGGAATCTGCCGTGGGGAACAGCTCATCAACGTGGCATTCGGAGGTTCGTTGTATCAGGACATCCCGTCGCAACACCCGTCGGGGATCAACCATCTGCAAAAAGAACCGCGGGAAATCGGCACACACGACGTGTCGGTGTTCACCGGTTCAACATTAAGCCAAATCATTGGTTCGGGAAAATTCTCCGTAAATAGTTTTCATCATCAGTCGGTAAAAGAAATAGCGCCCGGATTCAGGGTTTCGGCACGAGCAAACGACAGCATCGTCGAGGCCATCGAAGCTGTGTCGGGACAAATTGTAGCGGTGCAATGGCACCCCGAAGGATTTGTGTGGGGCGGCGACCGCGTGATGCTGAAATTGTTCCGCCACATTGTTGAAAAAGCCGAGACCTACAAGAAGGCAAAAGAAATCCATGCGCGGCATCTATCCATCGATACCCACTGCGACGCACCCTTAGAATTTAGAAAGAAAGGGTTCGATATCGCCCATCGCGAAGCCAATCAGGTCAATATCCCAAAGATGCGGGAAGGCCGCTTGGATGCCGCTTTTTTCGCAGCATATATCGGACAGCGGGGGCGCGACAGCGATTCGTTGCAAATGGCTATCCATAAAGTAAGCGGCATTATCGATGAAATTTATGCGCAGGTGAACATGAACACCGACCTTTGTGCTATTGCACGCACGGCAGAGGATGCCGAACGCTTAAAATCGGAAGGCAAAAATGCCATTTTTATCGGCATCGAAAACGGATATGCGATCGGTAAAGACCTGAAAATGATTTCTAAATACAAAGAACGGGGCGTTTTGTACATGACGCTGTGCCACATCAAAAACAACGATATCTGCGACACCTCCAATCGAAATATCGCGCCGGAATGGGATGGTTTAAGCCCTTTCGGGAAAAAAGTGGTGAAAGAGATGAACCGCACAGGGATGATTGTCGATGTGTCGCACGTGAGCGAAAAAACCTTTTGGGATGTGTTGAAAATCACCAAAAAACCGGTTATCGCATCCCATTCGGGCGTAACGGCTTTGTGCGATCACGACCGCAACCTGACCGACGAGCAGCTTCGCGCATTGGCTAAAAATGGCGGTGTGATTCAGATTTGCGCCGTGGACAATTACCTGCGCAGCGACTATAAAAATTCCACCATCGAAGATTTCATGAAGCACCTCGATCATGCGGTGAAAATTGCCGGAATCGACCACGTGGGCATCGGTAACGATTTCGACGGCGGCGCCGGCGTCCCGGGATTGAACGGAGCCAACGATATGATAAACATCACCGTGCATCTGCTTGAACGCGGTTATTCCGAAGACGATATTGCGAAAATACTGGGTGGAAATTTTTATCGGGTGTTGAGGCAGGTGCAACAATGACAGTAACCGCCTGAACCAAACCTGTTAGGTTTTAAAAACCTAACAGGTTTAATAATGGGGCGCCTTGCCATTCATTGATATGAAAATCCTACGGATTTTTCGATTACCCAACTGCTCTGAAAGAGCAAAATCAATAGCGTAGGAGGTTATTGTTCCCTTTCCCATATAAGAAAGCGCTATTTGGAGCGCAACAACCACCTCTCAATTGACGAAAAAGGACTTATCCCTGTAGTTTGTGCTTTTGTCGCAGTCGCCGCCTCACCAATCACAGGTCTGAATGAACAGCAAACCTCGGCTTTGACAAAGAAAAACAATTGGATGGATGCCAATTTCTCACTTTACTCCATTCGAAACCCAATGGCTACGGAATTTCCCGCTTCGTCCACCACCGTTACCCGATGTTTGCCTTTCGACGGAGAACATTCCATCCGGTGGATATCGGATGTTTCGCCAATGTAATCTTCATCCAAATGCCAAAACACCTTCGCCGAAGGATTGCGGTGCGCCAGTTCAAAAATCACTTTCCCCGGCGACCCGTCCAGCTGTTTCGCCAATTTTATCGACGCATTGGGGAAGGGATAGATGAACTGCATGATTTGCCCCGAAGATCCTGCCATACATTCGGGCGAAAAAGGCGGTAACGAGCGGTAAATGGGGTGGTGTTGCCTGTAATACCATTCTTGCGACGGAGGCAGCACAAACCACGACACGGGCTTGATGCCCCGGTTTCCGGCACAGTCTTCATATACGCGGTAACAACCATCTTCCGAAACATGAACACGCTTGTGATAAGCGCACACGCTGCCCTGCACGGCTTTTGGCGAAACCAAAATGGTATCGATAGCGCTTTCGGGACAGTTAATACCCTTTAAACAACCACTTTCCCTGCAAACGGCGACCTCGGCCAAATCGCCGTAAGGCGGTTGGAACCACGATGTGGCGGGCAACAGATTAAATAAATCAAACATCACCTGCGCCGATGTCCGCGCTCCGGTCAGTCCGGGGCGGCCTTCGCCGTTGGCGTTTCCTGTCCACACGGCAACGAGATAGCGTGGCGTAACGCCGATAGCCCATGCGTCGCGGAAACCGTAGCTCGTACCGGTTTTCCACGCCACCTTCCGCATCGAAGGGATGAATTGCCAATCGATTTCCTCCGGTCGATTCACGTTTGTGAGCGTTTCGAGCGTGAGCCACGCCGCTCCCGCTTGAAACAAGGGTTCGGATATTTTTTTTCGTGTCCGTTGCCCTTCCGATTTCAACAGATCAAACGATTCGGGCACGTAATACGCTTCCGAAGCATTGTAATCATTCACCGAACGAACCATTTCGGCATAAGCGTTTGCCACGTCCCAAAGCCTGCCTTCGGCGCCGCCGAGAATAAGCGAGAGGCCGTAATGCTCCGCCGGTTTATTGAGGGTGGTCAATCCTGCTTTTTGCAAAAGTTGATGAAATTTCTGCACGCCGTAACGCCGCAAGGAAATAACCGCCGGCACGTTGAGCGACCGAGCCAGAGCTTCGTCGGCAGGGACAGCCCCGTCGTATTGCAAACTAAAGTTTTTCGGTGCAAAACCGCCGATATTTATGGGGACGTCGGGCAGCAATTCATTCGGCAGCAACGAACCTTCCTGCTGCATGGCACAATAGAGAAAAGGTTTGAGAATACTGCCTGTACTCCGCGGCGATTGAATCACATCCACTTGGTTCGACTCCGTTTTCCGGTTGAAATTCACATTCCCACAATAAGCCATAACCTCGTTCGATGGAATGTCCACGATGAGTGCGGCCATATTAAAAATGCCGTTTTGCGCAAATTCGTCGCTCCAGCGCGAGACGATCTCATCCGCCTGCTCTTGCAAACGTTTGTCGATAGTGGAAACAAGGTGCGTACCGGGTTGTTGCAGGAACATGCGGGTAACAAGGTGCGGGGCAATTTGCGGTAGCGCGTGCGGATAAGCCGGCAACGGTTCGGAAATGGCGAGCAAATAATCGGTTGTATTCAATATTTTTTTATCGGAAAGGTATTTCAACAAGCGGTTGCGTTTATCTGTCAAAGCCTGCCGGTTTCTCCCGAAGTGCATCATCGCAGGCGAGTTGGGCAGGACGGCCAACGTAGCAGCTTCCGCCCACGACAACGATGCCGGCGGATGCCCAAAATACCGCCACGAAGCCGCCGAAATCCCCATCACGTTGCCGCCCATAGGCGCATGCGAAGCATAAAGGGCAAGGATGTGGTCTTTGGAATACGACCATTCGAGCCGTGTGGCAAGAATCATCTCAATGAATTTTTCGAAATACGTCCGCTTGTTCTTGCGCATCAGCCGGACAGTTTGCATCGTGATGGTGCTCCCGCCGCTCACCACACGCCGCGCCTTGATGTTTTGCCATAACGCCCGCCCTATCGACAGCATGTTTACCCCCGGATGATAACGGAATTTCCGGTCCTCGAAAGCGATAAGACATTCGGCATATTTGTCCGGCACACTATCGACCGGAGGAAAACGCCATTGCCCATCCGAAGCGATGCGGGCGCCGAGCAATTCGCCCTTCCGGTCGGCGACCAACGTACTGTACGGCACATCGAAAAGCGGTCGAGGCAGGCAAAAAATATAACACACAAGCAACCCCAAAATAACTGTTGAAAGTGTTTTTTTGTTGTTTTTACAATAACAGCGGCAGCGAGCAAGCAGTGCATTGGCCTGCCTGTTTTTACGTGTTTGATCATACCTTGGTTTGCCCATGATGCAAAGGTAGTGAAAGCCAAGAGCAAAAAACAAATTTATTTGAAATTTTTGCCGAAGCGTATCCTGTCTTATGCAAATTTTAAAAAGTGAACTTTTTCGATTACCTTTGTAGCCGATTATCAAAAAAATATTTTAAACGCTATATGATTACAGCAAAAGAAATAAGACAGTCTTTCAAAGACTTTTTTGAAAGCAAACAGCATAAAATCGTGCCGTCGGCCCCGATGGTCATCAAGGGCGACCCCACGCTGATGTTTACTAACGCAGGAATGAACCAGTTTAAAGACGTCATTCTCGGCAATTCGCCCATCAAATATCCGCGCGTCGCCGACTCGCAGAAATGCCTGCGCGTATCGGGCAAACACAACGACCTCGAAGA
>JAISUH010000073.1 GCA_031272205.1 Dysgonamonadaceae bacterium
CCGTCAACGAGAAACAGGATGTAACGGCTGTTTAATCCTCTGATACGCATATTGTTGCCCATAGCGTTAGCCGAACTGACGATGCCCGGAATGTTGTCCTGCAAGGTTTCGAGCGGCGACACGCTGCCCGCTTCGCGAATATCGCGTTCCCGAATCAGTGTGGTCAGTACAGGCGTTTCCGACAGGCGTTTGAGCGTCCGCGTTCCTGTTACGACAACCTCGTCCAAGTTTAATTGCTGTGCAAGTAATGAGGTGTCTGCTACAAAAGAATCCTGCGCTACTGCCGATGCACAGGCAAGACATATAGCTGTCAGCAGTATTATCTTCAGTTTTGACATACAATTTTTGTTTAATTTTGACGACACAAAGGTAAGGGCATCCAAAAAGCCTTACAATCCCCAGAAATAAGGAATTTTAAAAGAAGTATTCGTTGTTTTTGGGGATAGAATAGTGAATTTAATACAAATGCGAATGAGTGCCGATCGCAACAAAGACGACAATGACGAGGTTTGGTTCTTTTTCGTAATGATGGAGTCTAATATATCCTCCTGCACTGATTGAACGAAACTTCACTTGTACATAAAGAACCTGCATCGAGTTGATGGAATGCGAAAGTTCAATTAGTAAATGCAACTAAAGTAAGAAAGAAATGAAAATTCTTTGCAAAAATCTCTGAATACAGAAAATTTCGGTAATTTTGTCTTTAGTAAGCAACATTGAAAATGTTTTAATTGTTTGATTTTCAACCATAAATATAATTAATTCTTTTCAATTATGCAACTTTTTTAAAGCGTGTTTAAACAAAACTCAGATTAATAATCCTTGGAAGAAAAATGATCCCGCAAGTCATTTCATTTCATGCGATTCGCTTCCGTCTTCTGATTGTTGGTTAAAAGAAGAAAATGGATCCTGGTGCAATGAATCGGATTGGGAGGCATATATGAATCGGGTAAAAACGAAAAAATGAAGTCATTTATTTATTTTTACAGTTCTCTATCTCTAAATCGTCAGGATACAACCTAAAAAAATCAGTTTTAAAGATCAGCGACAATTGGTACAGGCGAAAAGAATCAATGGTACCCTATTTTTGGGGTTTTGTCGCCGTCCACAACACCCACAACAGGGTTATCAGCATGATTGCCAGCGCAATGTAAGCAATGGTGTCTGTTACCTTGATGCTTGTCGGGTCGAATTTGAAAACGATGCTGTGCTGCCCTTCGGGAATAGCTATAGCCCGCAAGGTGTAATTGGCGCGGATCATTTTGGCCGGTTTGCCATCGATGGTGATTTGCCATCCGTCGGGATAATAAATTTCCGAAAAAACGGCCAATTCGTTTTTCTTCGCGTCGGCTTTGTAGGTCAAAATATTGGAATCGTAGGATTCGAGGCGGATGTTCGACAGCGAATCTTTTGGAGTAACGTTTATACCGTTCAAAACAGGTTCGAAGGATTTATCGGCAACCGCTTGCGTGCGCAAATTGATTTTGCCCAATTCGTCGATTTCGGCATCGGCGTTATCTGCAAAACGAATTTCATCCACAAACCATGCGTTTCCTTGCGGGTAAGGGTTTTCGATCGGGACGGTCGTGTTCCCTTGCGTCGGCATGATAATCCATTTGGTATTGAGCATGTTCAACACCTTAAACTCGTCGGCATTTACCGAATCCAATGTTCCCTGCGTTTGGATAATGTCCTGTTGCAGCCTTGCCATCTCGGAGCTCAGATAAACCTCTATCAAATCCTGATAGCGCCGCAGTTTTGCCGCGTGGTAACCGCCGATACATTTGTGCCAGTATGGTGTGATTCCGTCGTTGAAAGCGCTGGTTGCCATATTCAGCACGCGGTAATATTTTGCGGTGTCCTGCAAGATGATTTCATCGGTTTGTGTTTTGGCGAAGGGCCGGGTTTGGGTCGATTTGGGCGAAAAATCGCTCTCCTTCAGGTAACGTTTGTTTACTGACCACATATCGGCGATACATAACACTAAAACTCCGGCCAGCATGTATTCGGTTTTCAGTTTTTTTGCCAAGAACAACCCAATCAGTACTGCGCCGATGGCGATAATGAAAAAACTGCGCCAGGCATCGGCGGTGAACATTGCCACGCGCATATCCGTCAGGTTGTTGATGACCGGTTGCAGGTGTTCTGCCGGAAGCGATTGCAGGGCTTGCATCTCACCGGCAGGGATGAAAGAAGAGAAGAACATTCTTGGAGCGATGGCGAAAAGCAACGCAAAACCGCCTGTCATCGCGAGGCTGATACTCAGTGGTTTTTTGTTTTTTTCTAAGATGTCCCTGTTCTGTACCATTTCTTTCAAAGCCAATACGGCAAGAAGGGGGATCGTAAATTCGGCGACAACCAAAATGGACGATACCGTCCGGAATTTGTTGTACATGGGTACATGATCAATAAAAAAGTCGGTCAACCCCATGAAATTATGACCCCACGAAAGCAGTATGGATAGGACGGTTGCGCCGAGCAATCCCCATTTCAACGGGCCTTTCACGATGAACAGACCGAGAATGAACAATGCAAGCACGAAGGCGCCCACATAAACCGGTCCCGACGTACCGGGCTGGTCGCCCCAATACTGCCCGATTTGTTGGTACAGCGTTTGGTATTGCGGGAGCGCTTTCTTCATTGCCGTTTCGTTTTCCGACAATGGAACCGATGCTCCGCCTTTGGCGTTGGGTACGAGCAGCGTCCATGTCTCGCCCACGCCGTAGCTCCACGCGGTAATGTAATCGCGTTCCAAGCCGTTTTGCGACTTGTTTTCCTGTCCGTGGTGCGATAGTTCCGATTTGCCCCGCATGGTTTCTTTCGCATATTCGTATGTGTGGTAGAGGTTGGATGCATTGGCCAGCACGCCGATCGCTCCGGCAATAACTATCACGGCGGTTGATTTCACAAAGTCGGGCAGTTTTTTGTTTTTTACCGCATCGGCAAAATAAGCGATTACGATGGCAATCATCACGATAAGGAAATAGTAGCTCATCTGGATGTGGTTGGCCGAGATTTGAAAGGCGGTGAAAATCATCGTCAGCAAGGCTCCGGCAAGGTATTTTTTGCGATAAGTCAGCACTAAACCCGCAATTGTCGGGGGGATGTATGCCAGCGTGATGAATTTCCATATATGTCCTGCGGCAATGAGGATGAAGAAATAGGATGAAAAAGCCCACACAATCGCCCCGATCGCGCTTATCAGCGGCGAAGCGTTGAAGGCTCTCATTAAGATGTAAAATCCGAGCAGCATGATGAAAACCAACGAAACATAATTCGGCAGGAACAGCGAATAGAGCCTTTTGGCTAAATCCTGCGGCTTTGTGGAGTTGTACGATGGCGACATCTGGTAAGCGGGCATTCCGCCAAACATGGAATTGATCCATCGGGTGCGTTCGCCGTGATGCCGTTCCATATAATCGCGTTGTTCTTGCCCTTGCCCGATGGCGGCGAGAGAATCGTTTTGTGTGATCACTTTACCTTCGGTTATCGCAGGGAAAAAATAGATGAAAGCAATGAGCATGAACGAAACGATGGCGATGGCATCGGGCAGTATTTTCTTGAAAATAAATGATTTATTCATCGTGTTATTTTTGTTTTTTCTTGAAGTTGATTGACGGATTTTTGTATTTCGGCATTTTGGCCGGTTTCAATTTCGTTGTAACGCGCGGGCTCGCTTTCGACCCCGGCACGTATTCGTGGCGGTACATGTTGATGAAAAGGATGAAAAGCGATAAGATCAGCGGTCCGAAAATCACGCCCCAGAAACCGAACATGGGAATACCGACCAATACGCCGAAAACAGTGATCAGAGGGTGGATGTCCGCCAATATTTTTTGCAGCATCAGCCGCGCCACGTTGTCCACGCCGCCGATGATGAGGAACCCGTAAATGAAGATCAGTATGCCGTTTGTGATGTCGCCCGAAAGGATCAGGCTGATGCTCAACGGAACCCACACGATAGCCGTGCCGACGATGGGTAAGATGGTGCAGATAGCTGTTATTATAGCATAAAGCATCGGGTTATCGACCCCAAAAAACAAATATCCGAAATAGGCAAAAAGGCCTTGAACGGCGGCCAAAAGCGGTATGCCGAGGGCATTGGCGTGGATAATCAGTTTGGTTTCTTCGCTCAAAATTTTCTTGTTTTCTTCCTGAAAAGGCAATATCTCGCGGATGGTGTTTTCGAAACTTTTGGAGCTGTACAGCATGTAATAGAGGAGAAACAG
Organism: Dysgonamonadaceae bacterium; assembly: GCA_031272205.1. Lineage (GTDB taxonomy): Bacteria > Bacteroidota > Bacteroidia > Bacteroidales > Dysgonomonadaceae > JAISUH01. The sequence continues at coordinate 4,230 of JAISUH010000073.1, forward strand.
AATCACCAAAATGTTGATAACGAAGCTGTAAAGGCTTGCGCCAAGGGCTTGAACAATGGTTGTTCCTATTTTGGGGAGGACGGACAGGTTTTCGGCTGTGAGTATTTGAAAACCAACGCGGTCTTCTATTGTATCAATAAAATCGGTTACCTGATTTTTTATGGCATCCGGATCGATATGAATGCCCGATAAGGTATCGGCGACCAAAAGGGCAAGCCCCGTGAGAGGAATCAAGAAAAAAAGCAAGGCCTCTATGATGATGATGGTCGCACTCAATCCCCTTCCCAAATGCAATTTTTGGGTAAAAAAAGACATCTGCCCGTTTAAAATCACATACAGCGTTGCCGCACCCAGAAAACCGCTCACGTAGGGGCGCAATTCTTTAAAGAGAATGACGGCAAGAATCAAAATAAGTCCGACAAGGATGTATTTGTATTCTTTGTCTTTGTTCGATGAACCTGAAGGACGGATGTTGCTTGACATTCTTTCGGTATTACTCATATAACGTGCAAACATTGATTGTTTAACTTACCGTAAAATTACACTTTTTTTCGATGATACAGCTCTAATCCTTCTTTTTTTAGTGTAATTTTGAGCCAAAATAACGGAATTTATCGAAATAACGGATGATGAAAAAAACAGCATTGGTAACCGGAGCTACTTCCGGAATTGGGGAGGCGGCCGCAATGGAACTTGGAAATCGCGGGTACGACCTCATCATAACGGGGCGTCGCAATGAGCGATTGGAATTGTTGAAATCAAAATTGGAGGTTTCGGGAACGAAGGTTTTGCCTTTGTGTTTCGATGTGCGAAACGAAGCGGAAGTGAAGGACGCTGTGGAAAACCTCTCGCCGGACTGGAAAAACATCGACGTTCTGATAAACAATGCGGGATTAGCTTCGGGCTTGAGCGCCCTGCAAGAGGGTGATACCGATGATTGGAACCGCATGATAGACACCAACATAAAAGGTTTGCTTTATCTTACCCGATATGTCGCTCCGGGCATGATAGCGCAGAAAAGCGGACAGATTATCAATATCGGGTCTATCGCGGGAAAAGAGGTTTACCCGAACGGAAACGTTTATTGTGCCACGAAACATGCTGTGGATGCGCTTACCAAAGCCATGCGCATAGAGATGCTCCCGTACCATATCCGCGTAACGCAAATTTGTCCCGGCGCAGTGGAAACGGAGTTTTCCATCGTCCGCTTCCATGGCGACAAAGCCCGCGCCGATAAGGTGTATGAGGGTTTTGAAAACCTTGTCGCCAAAGATATTGCCGACTGTATCTGGTTTTGCGTGTCGCGTCCGCCGCACGTGAATATCAATGATATGGTAGTGATGCCCTCGGCGCAGGCCTCGGCAACGCTTTTCAATCGGGAATAAACAAAAAACAGAGGCAGGCTGTCCTGCATCTGTTTTTGCGTAGCGAGAGGGGGGTATGATCCCCCGACCTCGCGATTATGAATCGCGCGCTCTAACCAACTGAGCTATCTCGCCAACATGTATTTTTTGTGTACGATGAAATTTTCCTCTCAAATTCGAGGTGCAAAAGTAGCATAACTTTTTTAAAAATACAATAGAGAAAGCGAAAAAGTGGAACCTGAGGACTCCACTTTTTTGTTTATTATGCTTGATGGACGAGCTTATCGGCTCGAAAATCAATCGGATTTATTGTTTCTCCAATTTGGCGGCGAAACCTCCGCCCGGAGCTAAATGAAGTTTCAACTTGTCGCCCGAACGCAGCTTGCGCGTCTCTTTTATGTAGTCGCGGGCAGCCCTGTCGGCGTTGATGCCGTCTCGAAATAAGGTCATCGAATAATTTCCTTCGGGCAGAAAGGACAAATCGATCTCCATATCGCGTGCCGTCCAGTTGGTCAGTCCGCCCACGTACCAGTTCGCGCCTTTGCGTCGGGCAACGGCGACATATTCGGCCACTTTGGCGTTCAAGGCGACGGATTCGTCCCAAACGGTGGGTATTTTTGCGATAAAATCGAGCGATTCGGGTTCGTCCATATAGTTCGACGGGCTGTCGCAAAGCATGTTCAGCGGCGATTCAAACACCACATACAGGCCGAGCTGGCGGCAGCGTGTCCCTTGGCTCATCGGTTCGCTGTTGACGGGACGGTAATTGCTTTGGGTTGCGTTGCGCATAGCGCCTTGCGTGTAGTCCATTTGCCCTGCAATCATGCGGATAAAGGGCACGGTAACATCGTAAGTAACCATATCGACCGACGGAGGCGACCATTTCAGCTGTTCCAATCCATGGACGCCTTCAAAATTCAACACATTGGGGTAGGTACGCTGCAATCCGGCGGGTTTGTACATGCCGTGAAAATCGAGTACCAAACGGTATTTGGCGGCTGTTTGCGATGCACGATGGATAAAATCGACCATTTCCTGATCGTCTCTGTCCATAAAATCGACTTTGAAACCTTTCACTCCCATTTCGGAATAGTGTTTGCAGACCTTTTCCATGTCGCGGTCGAAAGCCCAATATCCTGCCCAGAGGATGATGCCCACGTTGCGTTCTTTTCCGTAATCGACCAACTCTTGCAAATTGATTTGGGGAACGACTTGCAGCAAATCGGCTTTCTTGTTCACCGCCCATCCTTCGTCCAAAATCACGTACTCGATGCCGTTTTTGGAAGCGAAATCGATGTAGTATTTGTACGTATCGTTGTTCACGCCGGTTTTGAAATCCACACCGTACAGGTTCCAGTCGTTCCACCATTCCCAAGCCACTTTGCCGGGTTTGATCCATGAGATGTCGTTCAGACGCGACGGCGATGCGAGGCGGTAGGTCATATCGTTCACAGCAAGCTGTTTATCGTCGGTGGAAATAATGGCCACGCGCCACGGAAATTCGCGTTGTCCCGACGCTTTGGCAATAAAATCTTCCCGTTTGGTTACGCGCTTTTGCAGCATGTTGTGTCCGCCTTGCTCGGCGTTTGCAGGGTAGGGTGCATATACGGCGTTTAACTCGTATGCCTTGGAGTCGTTCTTTTTCAGGTACATGCCGGGATAAGCCTCCAAATTGACCTCTGTGAGGCATATTTTTTTATTATTTCCCGCTTCGATGAGCATCGGCAGGAAAATCAGCCGTTTTGGGTTTAAGCCGGACAGGGCTGTGTAAGTATATGTGTTTTCAAAAGAATTGTGGAACTGTTTTTCGAAATGGCTGTCGTTTTCGTTATAATCCCTGACGTAGGGTGTATAAGTCCGGAAATCTTCGGGAAAACAAAATGCGGCTTCTTCCGCCTGCACGGTGAAGGCTTGTTTTTTGTGGCTGACAAAACGGTAGGCTAAGCCGTCATTATAAGCCCTAAATTCCAAGCCCCAGTCGCCTTTGAAGTTGATAACCAATTCGTTGTAATCATCTTGTACTGTTGCCGATTTGCTGAATGGCGAGGGGATGTTTCCTGTTTTGCTTTGCGTTTTTGTGTTGCGGATTTTAGCATCTTTACCCCATGATTCGCCCGAGCCGAGCGTAAGCGACAATGCAGAGGGGGCAATCAGCACATCGGACTCGTGCGACAACGAATATAAAATTTTATCGCCGACAGACAGCGACAATTTTAATTTTCCGTTCGGCGAAAGCAGCGAAAATTGCTTTTGGGGGTATGTTAGCGTCCCGATAAAAAAGAAGAATGAAAGCGTAAAAATCAATCTTTTCATGATAATAAATATATATTAAAACAACGAAATTGAAATGCGAAGACAAATGTATTGTTTTTACTGCAAAAAAAGGATATTTTCGGCAAAAAAATGTCGAAAAACACGTCCAAAAAAAGAGAAAGAACGATGGCTTTTAGTATATTTGTATGCGTTTATCATAAACCCGATTGAAAAATGATACCTGACTGGAAGGAGAACATAAACTATCCGGCGCTTTTTTTCTTGGCGACAACGGTTTTGCTGGGGGTTTTGCTGATGACTAACCCTCACAAATCGGGGAAGAGGCCGCATTACGACAGTTCGTCGATTCTCGACCGTATCGTTTACATTCAGGATTTGGCGCTTGTGAAGTACAATTACACGGGTGTGATCGGGTATAAGGACAACATGAAATTTCTCAATATCGACGTTCCTTTGACCGAAAAGTATTTTTTGCTGAAATACAGCGGCTACATCAAGGCGGGTGTGGATTTCAGCCGGGTCAAAGTGGAGGCTATCGGGAAAAAGGTGCACGTATCCATCCCGAAATCGAAGATCACCGACACGGCGATAGACGAAAATTCGGTGGAGGTATATAACGAAAGCGAAAATGCTTTCAATCCCATCAAAATTGACGACTACAACAAGGCAATCATCCGTGAGAAAGATGCCATGACTCGCGAAGCCGAGAAACGCGGTATTCTGACGGAAGCCACCCAACAGGCCAAATTAGCCCTGACATCGCTGTTGAAAGAAATGGGTTTCGAGGACATTGATATCACGGAGGAACTAACAATTCCTCAATACCATTAAAAACAAATTATACGTATGAAATTCACAACAAAATTACTCCTTTTCTGGGTTTCGGTTTTCCTGATTTTTTACTTGGCGGTGATGGTTATCCTGCTTGTCAGTTTCGGCGTGGACGCCAACCTCGGCCAGCTGATGTTAGTGTTTTCGGTAACGGGTGTGCTCCCTCCGATGCTGATCACGGCGTTTTTCAGCAAGAAACTCGATTACATGGAGTCCGAAAACATCAATCCGCCAACGTTCAGGGGGCAAAAAAAAGAGGTATTGGCCTTTAAGCCGCGCAGCGAAGGCTACGCCTTTCACGAAGTATGGCAAATTATGGACAGGAACTGGATTATTTCGTTTTCCGACACGCAGAACCGGGTATTGAAATTCCGGACAGATTCCCGGATAATGTCTTGGGGAATAGGAGGATATGTCAGGCTGACAGACGATAATTATTTGGAGGTAATCGTCTATCCCATCTTTGAAAGTTCCAAGGACGAGGAACTCATCATGAATCAGACTTTACAGATGATGAAAACGCTTTTTGATACGCCGCCCGCGGCCAATTAACGCTTTTGCGCGGGTTGTTCGCAATACAAAATCACGCGCTTGCGCACAAACGATAGAAAATCGTCGTATTGTTGAGGCGTAATCCTTTTCGGAAAGCTCAGAATGAGCAGTTCGATGGGCGGGAAGTCGAGCCGGTAAGGCAGGTGCACGAACCGGAAGGGGGTGAGTGTAAAGCCGGCGCGTTCGTAGAATTGCAGGCGGCGCACCGACAATTCGTTCACCAGCGGGTCTATTTCGAGGATAATGCTGTGGCTGCTATCTTTCAGAAAACGCAATATCTCGGAGCCATAGCCCTGTCCACGGAGCTCGGCAGATACGGCCAAATGTTCGAGGTAACGGTACGAATCCCACTCCCAATAGAAAATGAGCCCTATCAATTCGCCGCCTTCCCATGCCGAGACCGGATGGAAGGCCGGGTCGGCCAAGGCCCGCCGATGATCTTCCGGTTTGCGCTGCTCGGCGACCGGAAAACTGTTTTGATACAAATTCCAGACTTTGTCCCAGCGAAGGCTGTCCGTTGGGTCTATTTGCAAAAACTCCATATAACAATACTGTTTGTCTTAATGCAGCGGCAAAGATAGCAAAAAATCCCTGATTGAGTTGCAGGGAGAAGATGCTGTAATTTGGAATGGTTAAAGATGTGTTTCTAAAAATTTATGCCTGAATATTTTGCAGGGAAAAAACTTCGTTATATCTTTGCAGTTGAAATAGAGAACGATACGGATTTCTACCCTGAAAAACGAGAATAAACATGGATATGATTTGCGGCTCGCGCCGTGAGACTTTCAGCCTAAAAAAACAGCGATACGATAAGTTTTTGCCCCGATATATTATACTTAAGGATAAAAAAACAGAATTATGAACACAAAACAATCAACAACAAAATCCGGTAACAACCGGTTGTGGGCGGCATTGTCCGCCCTGTGCCTCGTGCTCGCCTCCTGCTCGCAAGACGAGACGGCAGTTCTCCCCGACACACGGGGGACGAAGTTTGTGATAACCGCCACCATTGGCGGCGATGCGCCGCAAACCAAGGCGACGGTGAAATACGGCCAGACGTATGAAATTGGCGAAGATTTTACCTGGGAGCTGAACGACCTGATTAACGTCTCGCTCGAACCTGTTTCGGGCGGCGACGGCACCAAGTACGGACTGCGCTTCAAGGTAATCGCTGTGAGCGAAAACGGCAATACGGCTACCTTGGAGCAATACGATGCGGCGGATTACACCGCCCCGACGATAGCGCCCGGCGAATACAAGCTCTATGCCGCCTACCCGTCGGACATACGGCTTATCGAAGGAGCGGAACATCAGGCTTACAGCAACTACACGATGAGTATCAACAGCAGCGGCGAAGCTGTCTGGCAAACGGCCTCCAATTCGGTGCAGCTACCAACCGAAGTTTCACAATCGGCAGCGGCGGTAAACCTTAACAATGCGAACACAACCAACCCCAAGGCATGGCTCTATATGTACGACTATCGCACGGTAAATTTAGACGGCAGCGCTCCCGTGAACAATATCCACATAGACTTCAAGCACTACGCCTCGCTGTTGCGTTACACGGTTACCAACGCAACCGCAAGTGCGATAACGCTTCACTCCATTCGTCTGAACGGTGATAATGGCACCTATCCCTTTGCTTCTACTTTTTCGCTTAATGCCGAAACCCCATCTGCATTGAAGGTCGGCAACATTAATGACTATGTCGATCTTACTTCCGGTTTGAGCATTGCCTCCGGAGAGACGGTGGACTTCTACCGCCCTTTTATCCCCGCCGCTGCATATAGCGAAAACAGTATATATAAACCGACGAACGCCAACAATATCAACTTGAGGTTTATACTCAATGTTTATGACCCAATTTATATGACGCTTAACAAGACGCAGTTCGCCGAGACTTTTGGCGCCGATGCCTTCAAATCGGGTTACCGCTATGCTTTCAACGTGGTTATAACCGATGAGCCCTCTTTGGCAGTTCAGCGGATGAAGATCTACGAAACCACCGATGCAGGCGTGGTTATCAACGGCATAACCTGGGCGACCCGCAATGTGGCTGCTCCCGGCACCTTTGCCCTTCGACCCGAAAGTGCAGGAATGTTCTATCAGTGGAATCGCAAAGTGGGCTATAGCAGCGCCGATCCGCTTGTTTCGTCCGACGGCTCATCATGGGACATGAGCTGGCCTGACGGTTCAGTGTGGGAGCCGACCAATGACCCCTGTCCTACAGGTTGGCGCATTCCAACCGGTCTTGAAATGAACAATAGTTTGTTTGCTTACGATGAGGGCGTTTGGACAAGTCAAAACGGCGTAAACGGCAGAGTTTTTAGCGATGCGCCCAATACGATCTTTTTTCCGGCTGCAGGCTATCGCGATAACTATTATTCCGATGGATCTCTCTGGTTCGTCGGTTCTCACGGCATATATTGGTGCAGTGACCAGTACTATGACGATTGGGGAGATACACTGTATTTCAATAGCACAGAAGGGTATTGGTATTCCGACTATTTGGACAACGCACTTTCGGTACGTTGTATAAAAGATGAATAAATCATTTGCAGGAAGATGATTGTGTAACAAAAAAAATAGATAAAAATATCATGGACAAAAAAGAAATAAAATCATTCGCCGAAGCGCGGCAAAACTACCGCAAGCCCGATATAGAGGTCTTTGAAGTAGCGCACCGGAGCGCTCTCCTCGACGCCAGCGGCCCCGATCTGGGCGACGGCGGCACGTGGTAAAGAGGGTTGTTAGTAGAGACGTGGCATGCCGCGTCTCTACAAAATACCATTTCCAACCCTTAGTAGCCACGAATTTGCCCCCCATTTTTTTCATTATTCCATTATTTATCAGGAAAATAAGGGTATGCAGTGGTGTGTAACCCTTGGGCTACTAAGGGAATTTTGAGGAAGGTTCTTGGCCGCAGGCCATCCATATCCATAGAAACCAAGGGGCTAAATGCCGTTCAACCCCGTACGGGGTTGCATTTGCGGGAGAGCGCTGTTTTCTATGAGTAAACTTTCCAAGTTTTCAAAACTTGGAAAGTTTGAAATGTATTTGTAACCACCCGAATCAAACCTGTTAGGTTTTTTAAACCTAACAGGTTTAATAACAGGTTGTTGTAGCGTTGCCTTCGGTGCTGCGAAATCACCAACCAACTGCCCGAATGGGCAGCACTTCTTTCATTGCTTGCGGGCTTTCAGAGCTGGGTGTGAAGTCGCTATATGTGCCGTCAGGCACATTATGTTGGTAGAATTGAGACGC
>JAISUH010000029.1 GCA_031272205.1 Dysgonamonadaceae bacterium
CATCGTTTTGCAATTTGGTAAGCAAATATTTATAATACAGTTGAGCAAAAATATTAGATGAGACCCCTTTATAATTCTTGTTGTCTCGGATTTTTTTAAACTCATTATCAATATTATACTTTCCTTGAAACGACTTTACTTTAGCTTCAATAAAAATAACTCTTTTTTCAGTTCCTTTTTGGGCAATAATTGTCCAATCATTATCTCCAAAATCCGAAAATGATTGTTCATTAAGGAAGGTATAATCACAATCCTTTAAGAATTCAATGTCATTTATACCTAAAACAGGTATAAATTCAGCAATCTGTTCGCTATGTTCTCTCAAATAGAACACAATACTGTTAATTATTCCTCTTTCGGAATATCCTAAAACTTTTACAGAACTCATGCTTATAAACTTTTAAAGCCCTGCTCTTATGGCTTCGCAGGTTTTGCCTAAAATTTTTATTTATGCCGCAATAGTACCACTAATTTTCCAATAATCAAGCATATTACAGTGGCAATCTGTGCCAATAAAATGGCAATTAGCGCCACTGTTTATTGGGGGGATTTTTTTACGGAGGTTGAAAAGGATTGGTTGTATTGTTCAAACAGGTTGGTTTTCAAAGCAATAGATATTCTTGACAGCAATTCGGGATAGATGTGTTTGTTTTTGAGCATTTTCCCCAAACTGCTATTGTTACAACCGACCTGCTCAGCAAGCCACTTTATTTTGATGCCTCTTCTTTCAAGCAGTATCCTGATTTCTAATCCAATATTTATTTCATCAGTCATAAAAAAAGTGTGAAACTGTCCCGTTAATCGCTTATTTATATCCTGAGGCACTGGAAATCGCCTTTGCACCAACAAGCGCGAAACAGTTCACTCCCTTTGAGCGTGAACCTTCGCAACCCATTCTCGTGCTGTAAATTTTCCAGATTTTCAGGATATGAGAATAATCGCTATACGTTCAACCTATTTTTATTTCAATACTTTATCTTTGCATATATTGCTGTTTAAAATTCAGGAACAAAACTACATAAAAAAAAGCGCTGATGCCAAGGAATACCGCAATATAATTTTCAAAAAATTTGGGGAACAAATATTTTTTGTATCTTTGAACAATTAACCCAATAATTTAGAAATCAAAATTTATGTCCGAAAAAGAGAACAACAGCACAAACAGCGAGAAACTGAAAGCCCTTCGCGCAGCGATGGACAAGATAGAGAAAACATACGGCAAGGGCTCCATCATGAAAATGGGCGACGAGAAAGTAGAAGAAATCGCCGTCATTCCTACCGGCTCCATTGGTTTGAATGTTGCATTGGGCGTTGGCGGGTATCCGCGCGGGCGCGTTATCGAAATTTACGGCCCCGAATCGTCGGGAAAAACCACCTTAGCCATCCATGCCATTGCCGAGGCGCAAAAGGACGGAGGCGTGGCCGCTTTTATTGATGCGGAGCATGCTTTCGACCGGTTTTATGCCGAAAAACTGGGGGTAAATATCGAAGATTTGCTGATCTCGCAGCCCGACAACGGTGAACAAGCCTTGGAGATTGCCGAACAGCTCATCCGCTCGTCGGCCATCGATATCATCGTTATCGATTCGGTTGCCGCGTTGACGCCAAAGAAAGAAATCGAGGGCGATATGGGCGATTCAAACGTGGGCTTGCAAGCGCGATTAATGTCTCAGGCTTTGCGGAAACTCACATCAGCCATCAGCAAGACCAATACCACCTGTATCTTTATCAACCAGTTGCGTGAAAAAATAGGCATTATGTTCGGTAATCCCGAAACCACTACCGGCGGTAACGCATTAAAATTCTATGCTTCCGTACGCTTGGATATCCGGGGTAACGGCATGCCGATAAAAGACGGGGAAGAACAAGTCGGAAAACCGACCCGCGTGAAAGTGGTGAAAAACAAAGTCGCTCCACCCTTCCGCAAAGCAGAGTTCGATATCATGTACGGCGAAGGCATCTCGCGCACGGGGGAAATCATCGATTTGGGTTCCGATTTGGGCATTATCAAAAAAAGCGGGTCGTGGTACAGTTACAACGATACCAAACTCGGACAGGGACGCGACGCAGCGAAAGTGGCCGTGAAAGACAATCCCGAATTGGCCGAAGAACTCGAAAGTTTGATTTTTGCCGCGTTGAAAGAAAAATAATCCCATCTTTAAATCGGAAAATGGAAAATATGCAAATTCCTTCGTGGAGTTTGCATATTTTGTTATCATGAACATTTTTCCCAACAATTGAACAGCTGTTCTATGCATAAGAGATAACAGGTGTGTGGTTTTGTTTTTTTAACGTCTAAAAGGTTGGTTCGCACAACAAAGGATGACGCATTTTTGTTAATGAAAAAACAACTCCTCTTTCCGAAAGGGGGGAATCTAAACAAACAACACTATAAGCTTTAAGTTTATGAAAAAATTATTAGGAACAGTTTTGATTGCATTGATAGCCTCCACGGGGATTGTTAACGCGCAAATAGAAGAAGGGAGCACTATTGCCGGAGGATCGTTGGCGAACACACAATTGACGTTTGGCAGCGCCGGAAAAACAAGTATTCTGTTAACTCCGAAAGTCGGATATTTTATCCAAGACAATATCGCGATCGGCGGACAGGTTCGATTGGGAATCGACAAGGTGAAAGACGTGAAGGCGATCTACGAATACGGGGTTGGCGCTTTCGGGCGCTATTATTTAGGTCCCGACGAACAGGGAGTAAACAATTTCTTGCAATACGGACGTTGGTTTTTGGAAGTCGGGGCAGGAATAGGGGGCGCCACCGGCGGTGATTTGATGTTTAACGTGAATTTTGGTCCGGGATATGCCTATTTCCTCACCCACGATATCGCGTTGGAAGCCTCGCTGTTGTATGACGGCAATTTTGGAAGCGGAAGCCGGAACGGGCTGTTGCTGAATTTGGGATTCCAAATTCATCTCCCTTCCGGAAAATACAAAGAGATGAGGGATAATCCCGGCGCCCTGTAATTCGGTCTCCATTACGAATGGCCTCTAACCATTATTTTATTTGGTCAAAGCCTTTCCCGTAAACACCTACGACGTTACTCTGTGAGATAAAGGCATTTTCGTCAATCCGTTTCACGAGGCGGAAAATCGATGTGGATTCGGTTTTGCGAGCCAGCACAATAACAACTTTCTGCGGTTGTTGGGAATACCAGCCTGTGCCGTCGAGGATAGTACATCCGCGATGCAGTTCCGAATTGATGTGCGACGCTATCTGATCGTATTTCGCCGAAAAAATGATGAACTGAACCGATTGTTTTGCCCCGTTGAGAACCATATCGGCCGTATAATACATCACAGAAATGACTATCAAGCCGTAAATAATCTTCTCTACGCTGTGAAAAAGCAAAAAAGAACTCGCCACAATGAAGATGTCGATATAAAGCAAACCGCGTCCCATGCTGATGTAGTGGTACTTGGTAATCATTGCGCCGACAATATCAGTTCCGCCTGTACTTCCGTTTGTTGAATAAACCAAACCCAAACCCATACCGCAGCACACGGCTCCGATGATGCTTGCCATGAGCGGATCGGCGTGTACCAACGCTCCGGTGATGAGATTCTCTCCAATGCCCATCAATACGCTAATGCCCATTACCCCGTAGAACGATTTCATCACATACGTTTTTCCGAGGATAAACCATGCCATCACGAGCAAAAGGCTGTTCACCACGAAAAACGTTACGGAGACAGGGATTCCCAGCGAATAATTGAGCAAAAGACTTACGCCGCCCAATCCTCCGGCGACAATCTGGCTGGGGACAATAAAGCCATTGAATCCCACCACAAAAAGAATGAGGCCGAGTGTAATGGTAACATAATCTTTCCAATAGAAGGATTTCAGGTAACGGATGTTTTTATTCATACGGCTGTTTCGCGAGGTTACGTTTTAATGAAATTATCAGCTAAAATCAAACCACAACATTCACGATTTTTTTCGGAACGATGATCACTTTTTTCGGCGTTTTTCCGTCGAGCCATTTGGCCGAGTTAGGATGCGAAAGCACGGCCATCTCGATTTCCTGTTGGGTGGCTTCGGCCGGAAATTCCAAGACGTAACGCGATTTCCCGTTAAACGAAATGGCGTAGGGGAACGACGCTTCCTTCAGGTATTCTTCATTGTAAGCCGGCCATTTTGCATCGCAAACCGACGTTTGGTTGCCGATAAGATGCCACAACTCCTCGGCGATGTGCGGCGCGAAAGGCGCAATGCAAACCAACAAATCGGACAAAACAGAACGATTTCCGCATTTCAGTTGCGTGAGTTCGTTGGCACAAATCATGAAAGCCGAAACCGATGTGTTAAAAGAGAAGGTCTCGATGTCCGACGTTACTTTCTTGATGAGCTTGTGGAGCGATTTCAGTTCGTCTTTCGACGCTTCGCCGTCGGAAACCGACAAGCGGTCTCCATCGAAAAACAGGTTCCACAAACGACGCAAAAACCGGTGCACGCCGTCGATGCCGTTGGTATCCCAAGGTTTCGATTGCTCTAAGGGGCCGAGGAACATCTCGTACAGACGCAAGGTGTCGGCGCCGTATTTTTCGACGATGTCGTCGGGATTTACTACATTGAACATCGATTTCGACATTTTTTCCACAGCCCAGCCGCAGAGGTATTTCCCGTCTTCGAGGATAAACTCGGCGGTTTTGTATTCGGGATTCCATTTTTTGAAGGCCTCCATATCCAAAACATCGTTCGAAACGATGTTTACATCCACATGTATAGGCGTTACGTCGTATTGATCTTTCAGGTTGAGCGAAACAAAGGTATTTGTATTTTTGATGCGATATACAAAATTACTCCGTCCCTGAATCATTCCCTGATTCACCAATTTTTTGAAAGGTTCTTCTTCCGCTGACACCCCCAAATCGTGCAGGAATTTATTCCAGAAACGGCTGTAAATCAAATGCCCCGTGGCATGTTCCGTTCCGCCTACGTACAAATCGACGTTCCGCCAGTATTGGTCGGCCTTTTCCGACACCAATCCCCTGTCGTTGTGCGGATCCATGTAGCGCAGGTAATAAGCCGACGATCCGGCAAAACCGGGCATGGTATTCAACTCCAAGGGAAAAACGGTTTTACGGTCAATCAGCGAAGTGGAGACAACGGTTTCGTTCTCCTCGTCCCAAGCCCAGTTCATGGCGTGTCCGAGCGGCGGTTCGCCCGTCTCTGTCGGGAGAAACTTGCTGACTTCAGGCAATTCGAGGGGTAGCCTGTCTATGGGCAGCGTGTGCGGTATCCCTTCTTTGTAATAAACGGGGAAGGGTTCGCCCCAATAGCGCTGGCGGGAAAATATGGCATCGCGCAAGCGGTAATTCACTTTTCGCCGTCCGAAACCAAGATCTTCTATTTTGTCGATGGCACGGGGAATGGCTTCTTTCACGGTCAGTCCGTTCAGAAAGCCCGAATTAACCATGATGCCTTCCTTCGCATCGAAACTTTCTTCCGACACGTCGCAGCCTTCGATAAGCGGAATAATCGACAGATTGAAATGCCGTGCAAAAGCATAGTCGCGGCTATCGTGCGCGGGAACAGCCATGATAGCGCCCGTTCCATATCCGGCCAACACGTAATCAGAAATCCAGATGGGGATTTGTTCGCTCGTGAAGGGATGAATGGCATACGACCCTGAGAAAACGCCGCTGACCGATTTGTCGGCAATGCGTTCGCGTTCGGTTTTCTTTTTGGTTTTTTCGAGATAGGCTTCTACTTCGGCGCGTTGCGCTCCGGTAGTCAGCGCTTGTACCAATTCGCTTTCGGGGGCCAGCACCATGAAGGTAACGCCAAAAATCGTATCGGCACGAGTGGTGAATATATCGAACGAGACGCCGTTCTGCGTTTTAAACTGCATCTCCGCGCCAATCGACCGACCAATCCAGTTGCGTTGTGTCTCTTTCAACGAATCGGTCCATTCTACCGCGTCCAAACCATCGAGCAGCCGTTGCGCATACGCGGAAACACGCAGGCACCACTGCCGCATTTTCTTTTGTTCTACCGGATAACCGCCGCGAATGGACAGGCCTTCGCTCACTTCGTCGTTGGCAAGCACCGTTCCCAATGCGGCACACCAGTTTACCATGGTATCGCCAAGATAGGCTATGCGGTAGTTCATCAGAGTCTGCTGTTTTTCGACCTCGCTTTTGGCCTTCCATTCCTCCGCCGAAAAGTTCAATTCTTCGGTGCAGGCCACATTCAGGCGTCCCGATCCTTCGCGAGAAAAAACATCGACCAATTCGTCGATGGGGCGTGCCTGTTGCGCGTCGTAGCAATAATAGCTGTGAAACATTTTAATGAAAGCCCATTGCGTCCATTTATAATACGCCGGATCGCAGGTTTGCACTTCCCTGCTCCAATCGAACGAGAACCCGATTTTGTCCAACTGTTCCCGATATCGCGCGATATTGTTGCGAGTGGTTATCGCCGGGTGTTGACCGGTTTGTATGGCATATTGCTCGGCGGGAAGGCCGTAAGCGTCGTAGCCCATCGGATGGAGCACGTTAAACCCTTGGGAACGTTTGTAACGCGAAAAAATGTCCGACGCGATATATCCCAACGGATGTCCCACATGCAAACCTGCCCCCGAAGGGTAGGGAAACATGTCGAGGACATAGTATTTTTGTTTCGATGCATCTTCCGTTACTTTATATGTCTGGTGGTCAATCCAGTATTGCTGCCACTTTTTTTCTATTTCTCTAAAATTGTAATCCATTTTTCTACCATTAAAAAATCGCTGCAAAGGTAGTGATTTAATTCAACATCATCAACATTTGTATTGTTTTGCGTGTCGATATAGCCGCTTTGCGTTGCGGATGATTGAAACACAATATTGAAAATAGGGGTTGTGTTTCGCCATTTATTTTCCCCGACAAATTTCCTGTCGGTGATTGCTCCTTCCGCGCCTTCCATCAAAGAGCAGCATTTCCTGTTTAACGATACGTATATGTGTCTCTACAAAACCACCAACCTTCGCCTTTCGCGCTTTTTCCTCTCAGTCTTCGTACATCTTATCGATCACATCGGCGTAATGTTCGAGAATAACTTTTCGTTTGACTTTCAGCGTGTTGGTCAATTCTCCCGATTCCATCGTGAAGGGCTGAGCCAGCAACGCAAAGCGTTTGATTTTTTCGTAGGAGGTGAATTGCGCCTGCAACAGCTCTATCCGTCCAAACATGAAATCATAGATACGGGTGTTCGTTACCAAGTCACTCACCGAGTGGTAAGGGATATTGTGCGAATCGGCATACGTTTTCAAGGCTTCAAAATCGGGCACGATAAGAGCGCTCACAAATTTCCGCTCGTTACCGATCAGCGCAATCTGATCCACGTATTTGTCTTCGGCGATGCGGGTTTCTATCATTTGCGGCGCAATGTATTTCCCGTTCGATGTTTTGTAAAGGTCTTTTATCCTGTCGGTGAGCACAATATGGGTATAATCGCCGCGCTGTTCCAAGCGTCCCGCATCGCCCGTCCTGAAAAATCCGTCGTCGGTAAAGGCCTCTTTTGTGGCTTCGGGCTTGTTGTAATAACCTTTCATGACCGTTTTCCCCTTTACCAACACCTCGTCGTTTTCCCCAATTTTCACGGAAACATGCGGCATAACGGCTCCAACCGTACCTATTTTGAAGCCGATGTTGGGAAAACAACTTACGGTTGCCGTCGTTTCGGACAGCCCGTAGCCGTAAATAATATGGACGTTGATGCTCTGCAAAAACTCGTTGATCACATCCGAAAGCGGTGCACCGGCCACGGGGAAGAAATTTCCGCGATCGATGCCCACCACGCGCTGGATGAGATGGTAAACCGTATGCCGATAAATAAAAAACTTCAGCGCTGTTCCGAAAGGGGCTTTTTTGCCTTCGTTCCGGTATGAAAGATTGTAGGTCCTTCCGGTTTTCACAGAATCGTTGAACAGCCATTTGATGACCCCCGACGAGCCGTCGATACGCTCCCTGATACCGTCATACACCTTTTCCCAAAACCGCGGCACATTGCTCATCAGCGTCGGACGGATTTGCTTCAGCGATTCCCTGATTTTGCCCGGATCGCGGTTGACCGCAACGGTGACGCCCTTGTGAAGGCAGTAGTACGACCATGCCTTCTCGAAAATATGTGTGAGTGGGAGAAAACACATCGACAAATCTTTATCCGAACATTCCGTGAGGCGGATGTCGTGAATTTTAAATGCATGCCGGTAATTTTCGTGGTCGATCATCACGCCTTTGGGCTCTCCCGTCGTCCCCGAAGTATAGATAATTGTGGCCAAATCGGTAAATCTCAAATTTTTAAGCCGCGCTTTCACCAGCGCTTCCGACTCCGAATTTTCGCCCGTGGTAATAAAATCGTCGAAATAAACCGATGTTTTATCTTCGGAGTTCAGCACCACTTTACGGTCGAAGATGATCAGCCGTTCGAGCACGGGATTCTCGCGTTGCACCTTGAACGCGTTGTTGTATTGAAACTGTTCGCCGACGAAAACCACCTTTATTTGCGCGTCGTTCACAATATATTGCACCTGTGTGGGGGCAGAGGTGGCGTACATGGGCACCATCACGGCGCGGTTGGCATAAGCCCCGAAATCCGTAAAAAAATATTTCTCCATGTTTTGAGAGTAAATGCCGATGTTGTCTCCCTGCTTAATGCCCATTTCGGCCATTGCCTTGGCGGTTTGCAGCACCTTTTCGGAAAAGGTTGCCCACGACAGGTTTACCCATTCGTCTTCCTCGTCAAGGTATTTAATGGCGGTTCGCTGACCGTATTTTTCGGCTTGCCGGTGAATCAATTCTCCCAAATGATAATATTCCATAGGTTTTACTTTTTACTTTTTACTTTTTGAATCAAAGATAAGTTATATTTCCCGTTTGACGAATTATTCTTGGCTTCGTTTTTGACTGTTTAGGCTTTTTTCAATTCTTAATTCTGCTTTATTTACTTAAAACCCTACATATCCGTGGATTAATTAACTACACTTAACGCGATTTTTTTATTTCCGAACGAAACAATGATATATCTTTGTCTCGAAATTATGATGAAGAAACAAACGATTTTCATATTGTTCACGTTGGGAAGCATGTTGTTTGTCCCGGTAGCAGCCCAAGATTATTATGCTTCGTACAGCGGAGACGGAGTACCCGTCTCGCGTAGTTCGATATTTCTGTTGCCCAATGTTTATCCCGCCATCATCGTTGACGGAGATACCATCGCCTGCATTACTTTCCGCGATTTCATCAAATATTCTCCGATCCGCTTCAGCTCTCAAAAACAGAAAATACAGTACGACAAGATGATTCGCGATGTGAAGAAAACATTGCCCTACGCCAAAGAAATCGCCGTAATCATCAAAGAGACTTACGAATACATGGAGACCTTGCCCGACGATAAAGCGCGGCAGAAGCACCTCAACCGGATGGAAAAATACCTGTACGACACCTACAAACCCAAGATGAGCAAACTCACGCGGTCGCAAGGGCAATTGCTGATAAAATTGGTGGACAGGGAAACCAATTCGGCCTCCTATACCATCGTAGATGCTTTTATGGGATCGTTCAAGGCCTGGTCGTATAATCTTTTTGCGGGACTTTTCGGCAACAGCCTCAAAAAACGATACGATCCTTTCGGCGAAGACCGCTTGGTAGAACGCGCCGCCGTGATGGTCGAACAGGGATTGATTTGACGGAGGTTACGAAATTTTAAAAGCAAATTCACAACACCCCCAGCATAGCCGACGGCGATATGTTTAACTCTATGCACAGTAACCGGGCAATTTTAAGGGTTGGTTCGGAGCGCCCGGATATATAATCATTAACACGGGAGGGGCTAACGCCGATGTTGTTTGCCAATTCCCGCTGCGTGAGTCCCTTTTCTTTCAAAGAAAGAGCTATGAGTTCCGAAACGGTCGGCTTTTCAATCGGGTAATGAGCCTTTTCGTATGCGATCACAATATCCGACATAACGCTCAACTCCACAACCTTTTTGTCGTTGGAGGGGGTGTTATCATCAACCAAAGGCAGAAGTGTCTCAACCTTTGAGAGTGCAAATTCGTATTGTTCTTTTGTTATCTTGTCCATGCTCCGTTAATTTTATATGGTTGAACAATCTATCTTATCGTATTCCTCATGCGTTCCCACAAATCGGATAAATAGATATCCCATTGTGAATTTTATAACGACAACGAGCCGGTATTTATTGCCCTTTATGTTGAATACATAATGTTGATTGCCTGTATAATCGGTTGTCGGAAACTCTGCTTTTATATCCGAAAAGCTTTTCCATTCGGCTTTCAACGCAGCGTAATACCAGCGTTCAAGGGCAACGCGGGAATCTTCACGTCCTTTCTGTTCGTAAAAATCTTTCAGCTTCCTGTGCGATACAATCCTCATTTGTCGTTTAATTTGGTACAAAGAAAGAAAATGATTTTGAATTATAAAATTTTTCCTGTATAATATTTTATAAAATCGAATAAATTTTGAAAGTAATTCACTACAACCTTCGCGAATATAGCAATCGTTTTTGTTAGTTGAATCTGCGTTTCCCGATTATTTTTCTCAAAACCATGCATTTTTCTTTTTTTTTTGTACTTTTGCACCCGTTTTATAAAACTTGTTTTGGGTTATGCACTTATCTTTTCTTAAGGATTTTCAGCCTTCGCTATTCCTTTCTCTGAAAACCTACAACAGGGAGAAATTCATGGCCGACCTTATGGCCGGAATCATCGTCGGGATTGTCGCGTTGCCGTTGGCCATCGCATTTGGTATTTCATCGGGCGTTACGCCCGAAAAGGGGATTATTACCGCGGTCATCGCCGGATTTTTCATCTCTTTTTTAGGGGGGAGCAACGTACAGATAGGCGGGCCTACCGGCGCATTTATCGTTATCGTTTACGGAATTGTGGAGCGCCACGGCGTGGAAGGATTGGCCATTGCCACCGTGCTGGCGGGAATTATGCTCATGCTTATGGGTTTTCTCAAGCTCGGCACCGTCATCAAATTCATCCCCTATCCCATTGTGGTGGGCTTCACGAGCGGTATCGCGCTCACCATTTTTTCCACCCAGATGAAGGATTTTTTCGGGCTGACAACCCCCAAACTCCCCTCCGATTTCTTCGGCAAATGGAGCGTTTACCTGCAATGTTTCGACACTGTAAACTGGATGGTATTGGCTGTCGGCGCGATTAGCGTAGCGATTATTTTCCTTACTCCAAAAATATCGAAGAAGATTCCCGGCTCGCTTATCGCCATTGTGTTGATGACGGTGGCAGCCTTTCTTTTGAAACAATACACCGGATTTACCCATATCGAAACCATCGGCGACCGCTTTGTCATCAACAGCCAACTGCCCGAAATGGAAACCATCGGCATCAATCTCGAAACCATCCGCCTTCTTTTCCCCGAAGCGTTTACCATCGCCATGCTCGGCGCCATCGAATCCTTGCTTTCGGCAACCGTGGCCGATGGAGTTACAGGCTACAAACACAACTCCAATATGGAGCTTGTGGCACAGGGCGTTACCAATATCATCACCCCGTTTTTCGGCGGAATACCGGCTACGGGAGCCATCGCCCGCACAATGACAAACATCAACAACGGCGGAAAAACGCCTGTGGCGGGAATTATCCATGCTTTTGTACTGCTGCTCATCCTGTTGTTTTTGGGCGATCTCACAAAACACATCCCCATGGCCTGTCTCGCCGGCGTGCTGGTGGTGGTGTCGTACAACATGAGCGAATGGCGTTCTTTCCTTGCCCTTGCCAAACAGGGGAAATCGACGCTAGCGGTGCTGCTTACCACCTTTATCCTGACCGTGGTCTTTGATTTGACCATCGCCATCGAGGTTGGGTTGCTGCTCGCCGTTTTCGTTTTCCTGAAGCGTATGTCCGAAAGCACTCACATATCGCACACTACGGGGAAAATCGACCTCTCGAAAGAGATGGAATCCCATACCGGCAATCTCGAAAACGAAACGCTTTACCTGCCCAAAGGTGTGGAGGTCTATGAAATAGACGGTCCGTTTTTCTTTGGCATCGCCAACAAATTCGATGAAAAGATGCGCGAAATAGGCGAAAGACCCAACATCCGGATCATCCGCATGAGGAAAGTGCCGTTCATCGATTCCACCGGACTGCGAAACCTTGAAACGCTTTGCAAAAATTCGGCAAAAGAAAAAATACAGGTCATCCTTTCGGGCGTGAACCCCGATGTACGCAAGAGCCTCGAAAAATCCGCGATACCGGCCATCATCAACGAGAAAAACATCTGTTCCAACATCCATTTGGCCGTGGAACGCTCAAAAGAGATTGATTATCAACTAAAAAAGGTCGTGAAAAGCGATGCGGACAACTGACGCACAAGCAAAGGCCCTATCTTAATTTAAGGGCTTCATTTTCGGCTTTCCGCATCTTTTCGGCATCGGCCGCCGATTTGTCTTTCAAGCCGCACAAATGCAAAACGCCGTGGATGATAACGCGGTGCAGTTCTTCGCCATATTCGGTCTTGTACTTCTCCGAATTGCTTTTTACGGTATCGAGGCTGACGAAAATATCCCCCGAAACCGTATCGCCTTCCGAAAAATCGAAGGTGATGATATCGGTGTAATAATCGTGAGAAAGGTATTGTTTGTTCACGGACAAAATACGCTCGTCATCGCAGAAAAGATAATTGACGCCCCCTGTTTTCTTCCCGTATTTTTCGGCGACCCGCTTAATCCACTCCGCCGTTTTCCGCCGTTTTATGATTGATGGAAAGGATACGTTTTCTGCTTGAAAAGTGATTGGCATAAAATTAATTCATTGAAAAAAATTACTTATACTTACCCAAAGAAAATATAGGTTGCGAAAACCGCAGCGATGACGCCGGCCAAATCGGCCAAGAGCGCATAAGGAACGGTGTAACGCGAATTTTTAATGTTTACCGCTCCATAATAAACAGCAACGATGTAAAAAGTGGTATCGGTAGCCCCCTGCAAGATACAAGACAAGCGTCCCGCGAACGAATCGGCGCCAAAATTTTTCATCGTATCGATCATCATACCCCGCGCACCACTCCCGCTAAGGGGTTTCATAAGGGCGGTCGGTATTCCGTCCACCCATTGGGCGTCGAAACCAGTCATCGACACCATACTGCGGAGGCCTTCCATCAGAAAATCCATTGCGCCGGAAGCGCGGAAAACGCCGATACCCACCAGCAATGCGATAAGGTAGGGGATGATGCGCACGGCCGTTTGAAAGCCGTCTTTTGCGCCATCGATGAAGGCTTCAAACACGTTTATTTTGTTGCGCAGCCCTTTTATCAGGAAAGCGACGATTATACCAAACAAGATGACATTAGCCGCTAAGGACGACACTTTCGAAACCTGTTCCTGCGGCATCGAATTAAAAAGCCAAACCGTTGCGGCAATAAAAAGCGAAATCCCGCCGAAAAAGCCCAATATAGCTTTGTTGAACACCGGTATGCGCTGCTTGAAACAAACAGCCAAAACCCCCACGAGGGTGGCCACAAAGGTAGCTATCGCTATCGGAATAAAGACGTCGGAAGGGTTCGCTGCGCCCAACTGAGCGCGGTAAACCATCACCGAGACAGGGATCAGTGTCAGCCCCGATGCGTTCAGCACCAAAAACATCACCATGGGATCGGAGGCCTGATCTTTTTTCGGGTTGAGTTCCTGTAATTCGCTCATCGCTTTCAACCCGAAGGGGGTAGCGGCATTATCGAGACCAAGCATGTTGGCCGAAATATTCATGAGGATAGAAGCCGACGCGGGATGCCCTTTGGGAATACCGGGGAAAAGCTTGCTGAAAAGAGGAGCCGCGGCTCGCGAAAAAAACTCAACCATTCCTCCCCGTTCCCCAATTTTCATAATGCCCATCCAAAGAGACAAAACGCCAGTGAGCCCAAGGGAAATATCGAAACCAAGCTTCGCCGTTTCGAAGGTCGAATTCATGATTTCGGTAAAAATACCCGTGTCGCCAAAGAAAACAAGCTTGCAAATGGCAACGACAAAAGCGATAAGGAAAAAAGCAATCCAGATGTAATTTAAAACCATAACCGCATCTTTACTTCAAAGATAATACATAAAAACCAAAAAAACTTGAAAAATACGGAAAACATTTTGTATGTTTGCAGAAAACGATAGACACAATTTCATCCGTTTAAATTCCAAACGTCATGAAATGGAAAGATTTTCTATATTTTCAGTCTGGAGAAAAAGTCGCAGTTATTCTGTTGATAATCGTCATTGTATTGCTGTTCATCCTGAATATTGTTTTGTCGAATCGGGATCAGTTTGTTTTCGACGCTTCCCGCAACGACTCTTTAAACGCTGAACTGGCACGTTTTCATGCGGAATTGGAAAAACAGGAAAATGATACGAACAGCGTTACTTATTACGGGTACGAGCCACGCCGCAACACGACAAACCGTTACGAGCGAAAATCCTTCGAACGAAGCGGGGAAAGGAGGCCGGACAACAGCTATCTGTCATACCCGAAAACAGAGAAATTATCGGCGGGAGAAACCCTGTCGCTCAACGAAACCGACACGGCGCAATGGAAAAAAATTCCCGGCATCGGGAGCGCATTTGCCGGTCGGATTGTGAAATACCGCAACCTACTCGGAGGCTTTGCCTCCGTGAACCAACTTCGTGAGGTATATGGCTTCGACGACGAACTGTTTGCCAAGGTAAGCCCCTTTGTGCAAGCTGACGGAATTTATCAAAAAATAGCCGTCAATAAATTGGAATTCAGTGCATTGTTGAAACATCCCTACCTCAATTACAAACAGGTAAAAGCAATCACCGATTTAAGAAAACGGAAAGGAAATATCACGTCCATCGATGAGTTGGCCATGCTCGACGAGTTCGCGGAAAACGACCTCGAACGGCTGAAACCCTATCTGTCTTTCGAATGAAACCGTGGCAGTCCGTCTGTTTATCCCCGTTGAAAACAAAAAAATACAACAAACTCATGCTTAAAATTATTCCCTTTTTTTTCATCTTTTTGGTTTCCTTTTCTTCCGTCTTTGCCCAAGAGCAACGCAAAAAAATAGGATTGGCTCTCAGCGGGGGAGGAGCGAAAGGCGCAGCCCACATCGGCGTGCTGAAAGTGTTGGAAGAGGCCGGTATTCCCATCGATTACATTGCCGGAACGAGCATGGGAGCCATTATCGGCGGACTGTATTCCATCGGATACCGCGCCGATCAATTGGATTCCTTAGTTCGAAATCAGGACTGGAACTTTTTGTTGAGCGATAATGTTTATCGGGAAAACCGCCCGCAGTTCGAAAAAACCGATCTCGATGCTTATCTTTTTTCATTACCTTACGAACGAAAGGGACGGGTAAAACTGCCTCCCGGATTTGTGAGCGGACAAAACATCTACAGCCTCTTCTTGAATTTGACCATCGGTTATCACACCGAAAAAGATTTCGCCCAACTCCCCATCCCTTTCCGATGCGTCGCCGCTGACGTACGCACCGGCTCCGAATATGACTTTCAATACGGTCTGCTTCCAATGGCTATGCGAGCCAGCATGGCTATTCCCGGATTTTTTGCACCCGTTGAACTCGACAGTATGTTGCTGATAGACGGCGGTATCGTCAACAACTACCCCGTTGATTTGGTGAAAAAAATGGGAGCCGATATCGTCATCGGCATACGTTTCCCTCCCGATGAGAAAGAAATGGAAGAACAACAGGGTTCCGTGCTGGAGATAACCGGCTACCTCAATAATTTTTTGGGAAAGGAACTGCTGCAAAAAAACATCCGCGAAACCGATCTGCTGATAGAACCCAACCTTTCGCCGTTTAATATGGCCAGCTTTCAAAATACGGCCTTAGATACCATTGTTGCGCGGGGTGAAAAAGCCGCACGCAACAAATGGAACGATATTTTGGCCTTAAAAAATTCGCTCTTAATACCGGAAGAAGAAAGGTCTAAATCCGCTATAATTAACCCTTTTATCGAAAAAGAATCGCTTTATATTCAATCTGTTAAAATTGAAGGCCTCGCCGAAAGCGACGAAAAATTGGTTCGTAAACAGATTCAATTGGAAGGAGACATTTTGCGTTCCGATTTGCAAAAAACCGTTTCAAAGCTTTACGGAACAAACTTATTTTCGAAAGTCTATTACCAATTGGAAGGCGATTCGACATTCGACCTGAAGTTCAATATCCACAAAAAAAACATCAATTTCCTCAATATCGGCGTGCGCTTCGATACGGAAGACGTGGCGGCAATCCTTGCAAACACGACTATCCGCTTGCAAACTTCCATGAATTCCATGTTCGACGTTACAGCCCGGCTGAGCAAGAATCCATACCTCAATATCGATTATTCGCTCAACAAAAGCCTGTTTTTTAAAAGCGGATTTTCGTACCGCATCAGCCGTAACAACATTAATATTTACTCCGGAGGAAAACTGTCGCACAGCTTTGTTACAACAAGAAACATGTTTAACCTGAATTTCTCGGAATTTTACATCAAAAACATTCGGGTATATGCCGGGGTGAATCTCGATTACTCCTATTATTTTTCTTACTTGAAGAAAAACAGCGATTTACCCAATTTGGATTTGAAGCGAAAACCTTATGTCAATTACTTCATCGAAGGTTATTTCGACAATCTGAACCGCAATAATTTTCCCACGTCGGGACAATATTTATTGTTCCGCTACACCGTTCTCACCGATGATTTTTACCGGATGAAAAGAAATGTACCCACTAACATCGCTTTACTCAACTACTTGCAGCCCATAAAGATTTCTCCGTGGCTTTATTTGACGCCCGAAGTAGAATCGCGCGTTATCCTCAATGAAAATGTTCCGACAATTTATAAAAACTACGTGGGCGGGAATTTCAGCGGTCATTATCTTCCTCAACAGATTTCATTGGAAGGTTCCAACGGGATGGAAATATTGAAAAACGCTGTCGTTGTAACGAAAACCAACCTGAGGTACGAGATAAACGACAATCATTTTTTCTACACCAACCTCAATTTTACGCTTCACAACAACGATTTGTTCACTATTTTAAAAGGAGAATCGTATATCGGAGGCAATATTGGGTATTCTTACAATACGTTTGTAGGCCCGCTGACTCTCGAATTGGGATATTCGAGCCTTTCACGAACGGTTTACCCTTTCCTCGGTTTCGGATATTATTTTTGAAAGGTTTCTTTTTACACGTTAAACCGGAAGTGCATGATGTCGCCGTCCTGAACGATGTAATCCTTGCCTTCCACGTTCATTTTTCCGGCTTCTTTCACAGCTGCTTCGGAGCCGTAAGACAGGTAATCGTCGTATTTGATAACCTCGGCGCGAATGAAACCTTTTTCGAAATCGGTATGGATCACGCCGGCGCATTGCGGGGCTTTCCATCCTTTTTCGAAAGTCCAGGCGCGTACTTCCTGCGGGCCTGCCGTAAGAAAGGTTTGCAGGTTGAGCAGTTTATAAGCCGCTTTTATCAAGCGGTTCACACCCGATTCTTCCAATCCTATTTCCGAAAGGAAGATTTCACGCTCTTCATAAGTATCAAATTCAGCTATTTCCGATTCTATTTTTGCAGCTACAACGAGGATTTCGGCATTCTCTTTTTTCACGGCCTCGCGCACTTCGTCCACGTATTTATTGCCGCTTACGGCGCTGGCTTCATCCACATTGCAAACATACAAAACGGGTTTGGCCGTAAGTAGAAAAAGCTCACGGGCAGCTTTTATCTCGTCTTTTGTTTCGAAAGTTACGGTCCTTGCCGATTCTCCTTTGAGCAAGGCCTCACGGATTTTTGCATACACTTCGAAAGCCAGCTTGGCAGCTTTATCTCCTCCCGTTTTGGCCTGCTTTTCCACACGCGAGATACGCGATTCGATGGTTTCAAGGTCTTTCAACTGCAATTCGGCGTCGATAATCTCTTTGTCGCGCACCGGATTGACACTTCCATCAACATGCGTTACGTTTTCATCATCGAAGCAGCGGAGAACGTGCAATATAGCATCGGTCTCGCGAATATTCGCCAAAAATTTATTGCCAAGTCCCTCGCCTTTGCTTGCCCCTTTCACCAATCCGGCAATATCCACAATCTCAACCGTAGTAGGCACAATCTTTTGCGGATGCACCAACTCGGCCAATTTGTTCAAACGCTCGTCAGGAACGTTTATCACACCCACGTTGGGTTCGATGGTGCAAAACGGAAAATTTGCCGCCTGCGCCTTTGCGTTGGACAAGCAATTGAAAAGAGTGGATTTACCTACGTTAGGAAGCCCTACGATGCCGCATTGAAGTGCCATAAATACTTTTATTTTTTTGTTTGAGGATGCAAAGGTAGTGAAAGCTGAGAGTAAACAACAAATTTATTTGATGTTTTTGCCGAGGCGCATCCTACCTTATGCAAAGGTACAAAAAAACAAGATTTCGGGAAAATCAATCTACAACCCGTATTTTTCTGAAATACACAACATCCTTTCAATCGGCTTTACGGCTTTTATACGAATATCTTCATCCACAAAAATTTCGGGAGTCTCGTTCTTTAAACAATTGTATAGTTTTTCCAATGTATTCATTTTCATATAAATACAATCATTACAAGCACAAGTGGAATCCTCAGGAGGGGCAGGAATAAATTCTTTATCGGGATTCTCTTTCTGCATCTGATGCAAGATACCCGATTCGGTGGCGACAATAAAACGTTTAGCGTCCGATTTTCCGGCGAATTTCAATATAGAAGACGTAGAACCCACATGATCAGCTATTTCCAATAAATATTTCCGACATTCGGGATGAGCCAGCAACAGCGCATCGGGATATTGTTTTTTTAACTGTAATATTTTTTCCAACGAAAATTGTTCATGTACATGACAGGCTCCATCCCACAGCAACATGTTTCGTCCCGTGAGTTTATTGATATAATCGCCCAAATTTTTATCGGGTCCGAAAATAATTTTTTCATCCTTCGAAAGCGAATCCACAACCTGTTTTGCATTAGTGGAAGTAACTACGATGTCGGTCAATGCTTTCACGGCAGCAGTCGTATTTACATAAGATACAACCGTATAACCGGGATGAGCGTTCACAAATGCTTCCAATTTATCGGCAGGACAACTGTCGGCCAACGAACAACCGGCATTGACATCGGGAATAAAAACCCGTTTTTGAGGACAAAGTATCTTAGCCGTTTCACCCATAAAATGCACGCCGCAAAGCACAATGATATCGGCCGAAGTTTTTGCAGCCCATTGAGCCAAAGCAAGGCTGTCGCCTACAAAATCAGCAACATCTTGTATATCAGATTCTTGATAATAATGAGCTAATATAACGGCATTTTTTTCTTTCCGTAAAAAATTAATTTTTTCAATCCAATCCAACTTTTTCATCGAAGTTATTATTATAATATGAATTTAAAAAACAAAAACTAAACTATATGATGATAATAATGAGCTGTTGATAATGTTGATTACTTTTTTAGAAAATAGACCCTTTAAAAATATAATCAATAAATGTTTTTTTATGAACAGTTATGAACAACTGCCCGGTAAATTTCACACTTGATAATCCATAAATTGCAACTCTTATCAAAAACAGTTGATAAAGGACAAAGTTAATAATTTTTTGAGACCTTCCTGCAATCGGCTGTTGAAAAATAGCGGAATATTGCGGTAAAAATAAATGGCAAACAGTTTTGAGATGCAAGAAAAGTTTTATATATGATTACGGATTTCAATTTTGAAAATAAATTTATTGTGGATTTATTTACAGGTCATGCACAAATTATCAACAAGGTTTTTTTGTTTCAAAGATTTCTCTTCCGATTGGGTTAAATCAAGTATAAAAGTTTTGAAAATGAAACGAATCTGATTATTTATTGTTAATACCTTATATAAAAGGATTTATGAGATAAAATGTTTTCACTATATTTGCTGTGTTTTTCTAATGAACAAAGTGCATAGGACAGGAATCATATTAGTAATACAGGCTTTTCTTATTTTAGCCGGCGGTTGCGCTTCAACAATCAAGATCACATCCGTTGCTGAAAAAGATAAGGACGGGGAGTTTTTGTTGAAATGGGAAGTAAGCCCCGATCAGGACGGGACGATAGATATCTATTCCTCTACGTCTGACAGCTCCCTGAATGCGTTTATGCCCGTGGCGTCAACAAACGTCAGCGACCAAGTGGCGCGGATAAATCCCACGGGGACGGGCATACGCGAATTTTTCTTATTGAGTACGAGCGGCGTCTATTCGGGAATCGTGTCCAACAGAGTGATTGAAATGGACAATATCAAGAATTTCCGCGATTTGGGAGGTTATTACAATATAGACAACAAACAAGTGCGCTGGGGAAAAATATTTCGTTCGGGCGACCTGAGCAATGCCGATTTGTACGACAAGGACAAAATAAGAACGCTTGGGATAAAAACGGTGATTGATTTCCGTTCTGAAGGAAATGCCAAGGCTTTTCCGATACTCCTTCATCCGGACATCATCCGCGTGTTCCTTCCCATCCCTTTGATGGATAAGGAAGTGATGGAAGGACATATAAACGAAAAAAACTTTACCCGTGCGGATGCCATCCGTTACATGCAGGATTCTTATATCGACATCATCGAAAATTACAAAAAAGAATTTAGCGAAATGTTTGATGTGTTGGTGAGCGAAAGCAATTACCCGATCCTCCTTTCCGAAGCCTTGGGCAAAGACCGTGTGGGATTAGCCTCGTTCCTTATCCTGTCGGCCTTGGACGTCCCCGAAAATGCAATAATGGACGATTATCTGCTGTCCAACCGCACCATCGACCTGCGCACCACCATCGACTATGCGCAAACCCTTCCCGAATACATGCAGGAAGCCATCACGGCCATGCTCTCGGTAAACAGGGTTTATCTTGAATACACCATCGATTACATCAAGCAAAAATACGGTTCGGTGAACAACTACCTCGAAAAAGAACTGAAAATAACCCAAGGAAAAAAAACATTATTGAGAAAGTACTTGTTCTATAATCCATAATATCTCGTTTATTTTGTGTACCTTTGCAGCCGATTTGAAAAACGAAGAGGAGGTAAAACCTCATTTTTGTATTTTCGAAGCGGAAAAATTACATTTGGCGTCTCTGTTTTTCTCTCATCTTTTATTGTGTAATGTCGTGATTTGGTGGGCTAAGAGAAAAATATCGATGACCCCGCACAGACAATTATTTAAAAGTAAAAGATGAAAACATTCGAAGAATTAGGGATTGCCCCGCAAATTATTAAGGCAATCAACGAGATGGGTTTCGAGCAACCCATGCCCGTGCAAGAAGAGGTTATTCCTTTATTGCTCGCTGAAACCCGCGATATTATCGCGTTAGCACAAACCGGAACCGGAAAAACAGCCGCTTTCGGTATTCCCATTATCCAGAAAACCAGTATAAGCCTGCATGCTCCGCAAACGCTCATCCTCTGTCCCACGCGCGAACTCTGTTTGCAAATTGCGGATGACCTCAGCGAGTATTCAAAATTTGTTGACGATATAAAAATCCTTCCCGTTTACGGAGGGTCGAGCATTGAAAGCCAGATACGGGCGCTGAAACGTGGAGTGCACATCATCGTCGCTACTCCCGGACGCTTAATTGATTTGCTGAACCGCAAAACCGTTTCGTTAGAAAACGTGCACACCGTTGTGTTGGACGAAGCCGACGAAATGCTGAACATGGGCTTTACGGAAAGCATCGATGAAATTTTGGGACAGGTTCCCAACGACCGATCCATGCTGCTGTTCTCCGCTACCATGCCCCAAGAAATTGCCCGCATCACCCGCAAATACATGAACAGTCCGGTGGAAATCACCATTGGCCGTAAAAATGAGGGAGCGCTCAACGTGAAGCACATCTACTACGTTGTGCAGGCAAAAGACAAATACTTGGCGCTGAAACGCATAGCCGACTACTATCCGAACATCTATGCGATTATCTTTTGCCGCACGCGCAAAGAAACGCAGGAAATCGCCGATAAGCTGATCCAGGACGGCTACGATGCCGATTCGTTGCACGGCGACCTCTCGCAGGTGCAGCGTGATTTTGTGATGAACAAATACCGCAACCGCAACCTGCAGCTCTTGGTGGCTACCGATGTGGCTGCACGCGGTTTGGACGTGGACGATATTACGCACGTCATCAATTACGGTCTGCCCGACGACACCGAGGTTTACACGCACCGCAGCGGACGCACCGGAAGAGCCGGGAAAACCGGGACATCCATCTCCATCATCCACGTGAAAGAGAAAGGGAAAATCGGTCAGATCGAAAAAATGATTAACAAAAAATTTGAAAAGCGGCAAATCCCAAGCGGCGATGCCATTTGCGAAAAACAACTTTTCAATTTTGTGGATAAGGTCGAGAAAGTGAAAGTAAACGAAGAAGAAATCGCCCGCTTGCTTCCAGCCATTTTCCGCAAACTCGAATGGTTGGAAAAAGAAGATATCGTCAAACGTGTGGTTTCGTTGGAATTTAACCGCCTGATCGAATACTACCAGAAAGCCAAAGAAATTGAAGAACCCTCCGATTTTTCATCGAAAAGAGATCGGAAAGAGAAATACGAAAAAAGAAGCGACCGCGACAAATCTTCGCGCAGAGCAGAAAGAGGATATACCCGCATTTTCATCAATTTGGGAAAAACCGACGGCACCAACCCCGGAAACCTTATGGGTTTCATTAACGACCACGTCCCCGGAAAAGTGCACATCGGAAGAATCGATTTAATGCAAAACTTCTCTTTCTTTGAAGTGCCCGAAGAAAATGCGCGTCAGGTTGTGAAAGCCTTCAAAGGGTTGTACGTTGACGACCGCCGCCTTGTGGTGGAAATTGCTCAGGATACGGCTGCTTCGGGAGGAGGAAAAAACGAAGGCTCTTGGCAAAAACGCTCCAAAGGTAACGGGAAATCGTACCGGAAAGGGCAGAAAAAATAAATATTGCGAGCTTTTCGTTTAAGATTCTTAAACTATTAAACTCTTTAATTTGTTTTAAAGCGAGTAACTGTTTTATTCAACAAAATGAAGTCATAATACCAACAAAAATCTAAACATTCATTATGAACAAAAAACTTTTGATTAGAGACCTTACATTGAGGGATGGTCAACAGTCGGCATTTGCGACGCGAATGAATCAATCGCAGGTGGATAGGGTATTGCCCTACTACAAAGAGGCTAATTTTTATGCCATGGAAGTGTGGGGCGGCGCTGTCCCCGATTCGGTCATGCGTTATCTGGGAGAAAATCCATGGGAGAGGCTCGAAAAAATAAAGGCTGTTGTCGGGAATGTGTCGAAACTGACGGCTCTTTCCCGCGGACGTAACCTGTTTGGATATGCCCCTTACCCCGATGAAATTATCGACGGGTTTTTTAAAAACGCAGTCGCTTCGGGTCTTGACATTATGCGCATTTTCGATGCGCTGAACGATGTGGATAACATCAAGGCGAGTGTGAAATACATAAAAAAATACGGAGGAATGGCCGATTGTGCCGTTTGCTATACGGTGGATCCGAAATACGATGACGAACCGCAGGAAGAGAAAAAAGGCGGTTTTTTGAGCGGTCTTTTCGGCAAAAAACACGAACAGCCCAAACCCAAACACCAGCCGGTTTTCACCGATGCGTATTTTCTTGGTAAAGCCAAAGAAATGTTGGCGCTGGGCGCCGATATGATCTCGATTAAAGACATGAGCGGATTGATTCCGCCGACTCGCGTGAACGCATTGGTGAAGCTGTTCAAGCAAAACCTCAATGTACCCATTGATTTTCATACGCACTGCACCCCCGGCTACGGCTTGGGTTCGGTGCTGGCGGCGATCGTTGCCGGAGTTGATGTTGTGGATACGGTCATCTGGAATTTTGCAGGCGGCCCTGCCGCTCCGGCCATCGAGCTGATATATATCTTTTGCAAGAAGCTTGGCATTGAACTCGATGTGAATATGGAAGCGGTTGCCAAAATCAATGAATTGTTGTACGGAATCCGTAAAGAACTCGACGCCGTTGATGCGGTGAAGCAATTCCCGAAACCGTTTAACCCGCTGACCGATACGCTTCCGGCGGACATCGACCGTGAGTTTGACAATGCCATCGAAGCGGCGAAACGAAACGACGAAGGGGCTTTGCTGAAAGCCTGCCACGCTATTGAAGCCTATTTCAACTTCCCGAAGCCAAACGAATTGGTGAAAAATGCCGAAATCCCCGGCGGTATGTACACCAACATGGTGGCGCAATTGAAGCAGTTCAATTCGCTCGACATCCTCGAAGAGGCCATGAAGCTCATACCGAGCGTGCGCCTCGACGCCGGACTTCCGCCGCTTGTAACGCCTACCAGCCAGATTGTGGGGGCGCAAGCCGTAAATTCGGCCATCAACATCAAAAACGGACGCGCGAAATATACCAATCCGTCCAATCAGTTTATGGCATTGGTAAAGGGCGAATACGGGAAAACGCCTGTTCCGGTCGATCCGGCTTTCCGCCTGCAAATTGCCGGGGTGAGCGAAGAAATTCCCTTCGATACCGGCAAGCACAAAATGCAGGATAACCCGCTTTTGCCCGAGTACGGAAATCTCCCCTTGGCGAAAGATGAAAAAGAAGTGCTGCTGCTTGAACTTTTCCCCACTGTTGCAACGGGATTTTTGAGGAAAAAACGGGAGGAAGAATTCAAAGCGATGCAACAAAAAGAAGAAGTTGCCGTTTCCGAACCTGTTCAACAGCAAGCGGAAGTAGAACAAAAACCGAAAGAAGAACCCATTGTCGGAAATTTGGTAGAATGTCCGATACCGGGAACCGTTCTCGAAGTTTATGTTAAACCGGGCGACAAGGTAAGCAAAGGGCAGAACCTGTTGATTTTGGAAGCCATGAAAATGGAGAACGACATCACATCGAATTTCTCAGGGACGGTACACCGCGTTTTCGTGAAAGCGGGAGACGTTGTGCGCGAGGGAGTTTCGATGGTGGAAATTGTATCGTAAAAAAATAATGGATAAAATTAAAAGAGGCCACCTTGATCAAGATGGCCTCTTTTGTCTTCGGTTAATATTGATATTAGTATTAAGGCAAAAAAGATTGTTTTAGGTTATCGATGCAAAGGTAGCTGTCGTTTAGCAATCTACCAAAAAAAAAAACATATTATAAAACATAGTTTTTCAATATGTTTTCGTGTTATACGGAAAAAATGACGCCCCTGTATCGTAAGATAAAAATAGAGAGAGAGGGGGTAAAAAAAGGACGGATAATAAAAATCACCCGTCCTTTTTTAATTTTCCTTGAAAATTTTATTTCCTGATACCCAATTTTTTGATGATTGACCTGTATCGTTCAATATCTTGGGCAATCAGATAATCGAGTAAACGGCGGCGTTTACCTACTAAAATTCTCAATGAGCGTTCCGTAGTATAATCTTTTTTGTTTGACTTCAAGTGTTCAGTCAAATGCGAAATACGGTACGAAAACAATGCTATCTGCGCTTCAGGCGAGCCGGTATCAGTGTTAGACTTTCCGTATTGAGCAAAGATTTCTTTCTTTTTCTCAGAATCTAAATACATAAATTGGTTTTATAAAAAATTACTATAAACTTTCGGGTCGCAAAGTTACTGCTATTTTTTTAAAAAGCAAACAGTTTCACCTTTTTTTCCGAATCTGCAATAGCAGAAAATAAAAAAGTCAATTAGACTTTGGTGATCCGGTTGGGATTCGAACCCAAGACCCACAGCTTAGAAGGCTGTTGCTCTATCCAGCTGAGCTACCGGACCTGTCTGTGTTTTTTGTTTCAGGCTGCAAAAATAGCGCAATTATCAGAATAAAAAAAATTTATTGCCGCGGAATCTTCGGGTCGGAACAGTTCAATCGGCGATAACGGCGGGATTGACGGCGAAGTTTCAATCCCTCACGAATCTTTTTTTCGGGTTGGTATCGATGTCTTCCTTTTTTCGCTGGTTGCCTCTAAAAATATCGCGGTTGTTTTTCGGCCTCAGGTAATCGAGCCAGACGAAGCCTTTCAGTTTGGTGTCTTCGGGTTTGAGCAATGACAAGGGATCCATATAGGCGCGCGGGCTCGACCAGATTTTCAGTTTTTCCAACTTCCGGTTTTTAAATTCCATGGAAAGGAAAGGACTTTCGGTGTGGTTTAGGCCGATAATGGTGCTGTCTTTCTCATCGAAAGCATAATACAGCGACGTGGCATTGCCTTCCACCAATATGTCGTGAATTTCGCCATCGATGAAATGGGCCGTCAAATCACGGCCGCTCAACTGGTTGTACTGATTGTCCACCTCGCGCGACTGGATGGCCATCGCATTGGTTTTCACCAATGCCTTTTCGATGGTGCTATCGTTGACGTGGATGTTGATTTCGTCGCCCGAAATCTGATTGCCTTGATTCCACAGGACGGGATCGCGATACATGTATAGAATGGAATCTTTAGAGACAAACTGCATGGAATCGCAGATGCCCTGAATGTCTTCGCGGAAAAAGCGGACATTGTGATAGGCCTTGATTTCCCGACCAAGCGTGTCGGTTTTCATGATCAGTGTGTCGCCGTGGAGGAACAGTGAATCTTTCTGGGAATAGTCGATTGCGTAGGCCGAATCGGTAGCAAGGGCATATTCCGTTTTATCGTTGTAAAAACCGTAATTTCCCCGGATGATGGCCTTCCGCAGCGTATCTTGCAGTAGCATGTCGCCATGCACGATACCGACGCCCGTTTTCTGGTTGTACAGAATGGTGTCTCCAACGAGTTTTTTACTGCCGTCGTTGCTGTAAACCTCCGAACGGTCCAGCAGTTGTGAGTCGTCCGTAACGGTATTGTACCACCCGCGGGTGGTATTTATATACCCGCTGTCCGATTGGATAACGGAGGGGCCGAGGATGGTTGCGATTTTTGTTTCCGTATTGTATTTCAGCGTATCGGCATAAATGACATAATCGGGATTGGTCAGTTTGACGCTATCGCTGAAAAGCGATTCTTTCGTGGTCGGATCATACTGACCCCAAAACGAAGTAAGCTCGTTTAAACTGTCCACGAGCATCCCTCCGTCGAAGTAATAACCGAGATTGAGATTGCGGTCATAGTTTAAACTGTCGGTGAAAAGGGTAACCTGCCGGTCTTCCATTCTCACGTTTTCACGCAGGCGTGCGAGGCGGGTGTTCCCGTCGTAATAGAGAAAATCGCCATAAAC
This sequence comes from Dysgonamonadaceae bacterium, assembly GCA_031272205.1. GTDB lineage: Bacteria > Bacteroidota > Bacteroidia > Bacteroidales > Dysgonomonadaceae > JAISUH01. The sequence continues at coordinate 27,173 of JAISUH010000029.1, forward strand.
AAAAAGGGTATCGCCCTGTTCCATGCGCACGTGGCCAAAGGCTTCGAAAGAGTTTGTGGTCTCATACATATACGCGCTGTCGCAGTACATATAAGCTCCTTCGTGAAAAAAGACGACATCGTCTTTCAATATCTGCGCTTCGGATTCTTGTGTTTTGTAGAGCAACCCTGCCCTTTTCATTTCAACAATTTTGACGTTGGGCAGTGTCTTTTGCGGGGGTTGTTGGGCGTATGCGGCAAGCATAACAAGGAAAATCATGCCGAAAAACAAAATACATCCCCCCGCGGTTTGTGAACCGTTTTTTTGTTTCATTCGCCGTTTTGCCTTTTATTTCACCCAGCCTTTGTATTTAAAATCACAGCCTTTCCACTCCGGATCGATGCGGACGTAGGTATTTTTGATTTTTTTCCGCAGCCACTCATCGAGGATTTGCTGTTTCTTATGGTTCTCAGCCATCATTTTAATGGTCTGGTAATCGGTTGCCAAATTGGCCTTGTGCCCTTCTATGCGGTTAGTAATTTTGACGAAAGCAGCCACCTCTTTTCCTTTGTCGTTTATCATGGTAAACGGCTGGCTGATGTCGCCGGTTTTCATTTCACCCACAATTTTAGCGATATCTTTTAGCTCGTCCAATTCAAAACGCGATGTCCCGGCATTGCGGCTGTTTTCTATGTGATTGGCCATGATGCCCTTATTGTTACGAGTATCTTTGTCGGCAGAGAGGAAGGTAGCAGCTTCCTCAAACGAATATTTTTTGTCGATGATATTTTCCCTGATCGTGTCCAACTGTTGTTTGGCTTTGTTCAGATCTTCGAGCGAAACTTTCGGTTTGAGCAAGATGTGGCGGAAATTAGCCCTGTCGCCGCGCCGTTCGATTAACTGGATAATGTGATAACCGTATTCGCTCTCAACGATATTGGATACTTTGGACGGGTCGTTCAGGGCAAAGGCCACATTCGCAAATTCGGGCGTTAATTCGACCCGGTTTTTGAAGCCGATCTCGCCGCCTTTCAACATGCTCCCCTGGTCCTCGGAATGTAGCAAAGCCAAGGTTGAGAACTGCGATTTTCCGCTGTTGATTTCATCCGTATATTGGCGAAGCCGGGCTTTTACCGCATCGATTTCCGACAATGGAATTTTGGGTTCGGCGGTAATGATTTGCAATTCCAGCGTTGTAGGGATGAAGGGAAGGCTGTCCTGCGGAATACTGTTGTAAAACTTGCGAATTTCCGACGGAGAAAGGGTTATTGTCCCCGTAATTTTTTCACGAGCGCCATTAATGAGCTGTTGTTCACGAATTTGTGTGCGCAGGTCGTTCCGAATATCCTTCAGTTTTTTTCCGTAATATTCTTCTAATTTTTCGGCAGAACCACCGGCAGAAGCAATGTATTCGCTCAGGTAATACTCCAGCATGCGGTTCACGTTCGATTCCTGCACTTCGACGCTGTCTATCTTAGCCTGATCGAGAAAGAGTTTGTTTACAGCAATTTGCTCGGGAATGAAACAATACGGGTCTCCCTCTATCCGCTGGCTCTGCATGAGCAGACCCTTACGATAGTCCTCGACTTCCGATTTCAAAATAGCTTCGTCTCCCACTACCCACACAATTTCGTCAATCACATTGTTTTGGGCAACAACAAGCGTAGCGCTTGTAAAGACACACAGAAAAAGTAACGCTTTCAGAATAAATTTCATTTATGTTCGATTATAGTGTTGGGGCAACCTTGGGTATATGGGTTCTCTGCGTATGATAGAGTTGCCGGATAGCCATTCCTGTCGGTTTGCCGTAAGTTTCCAAATTAGCCGCGTAAAAGTAGTGATATTACCCTTAGCTGCCAACATTTTGAGTATTAAAAGTAGTTATAAAACAGAAATAGACTGCTTTATTTGCCCGTTTTTCAAATAAAAATTGTAATTTCACTTTTCCAAACAATCGACAAAAACCCATATTCAATCACGATCAATGAATGGTTTCAAACGCGCATGGTTTTCTTTTCGGACATCGATTTTTCTCATGGCGATATTCGCCGTCGTGCTGGCTTCTGCTACGGTCGTCGAAAAATACTACGGAATGGCGGCGGCCAAAGGAATGATTTATTTTTCGCCGCTGTTCATGCTTTTGCAATTGTTATTGGCGGCGAATTTTGTATGTATTTTTATCCGAAAAAAATACATAAAGAGCAAAAGATGGGCTTTGGCAACAGTACATTTGGCATTTGTCGTTATTCTGTTCGGCGCGTTTGTTACGCATCTGTGGGGGAGAGAAGGGCAGATTCATATCCGCGAGGGGGAGAAAAGCGACGAGATGGAGGTGCATACGTCTAAGGGCGTTATTACGCAAAAACTGCCCTTTGCTTTAGAATTGACCGATTTTCGATTGATCCGCTATCCGGGTTCGCACAGTCCTTCGTCTTTCGAGAGTGATTTGCGCGTTCATATCGGTGGCGAAGTGCGCGAGGTGAAAGTGTTCATGAACAATGTATTAGATGTTGATGGATACCGATTTTTTCAGGCCTCGTACGATAAGGACGAGAAAGGAACGATTCTTTCCGTGAACCGCGACGTGGCGGGACGCAACATCACCTGTTTCGGCTATTTTCTGCTTTTGGCGGGATTCATCCTGAGTTTTACGCTGAAAAACTCGCGTTTCAGACGTCTAATGGAGCAGTTGCGCGAAACGAGGAAAGAGGTTGTTTTTACAATCCTGTTTTTCGGCTTATTTTTTACGGCAGCCAAAGCCCGACAGCCTGACGGGGCGGCTGTATGGCAAGCCATTCAAAATAGCGCCGTTTCTCCCCGACATGCGGACGTATTCGGGTCAATACCCGTCCAGTCGGGTGGACGGATCATGCCGATGAATACCTTTTCGTCGGAGATTTTGCGGAAACTGCACAAAGAACCCTCCATTGGGAAACTCAACCCTGATCAGTTTTTGCTCGGCCTCTTGTCGATGCCCGATATGTGGAGGCAGGTAGCGTTCATAGTTGTTTCGAACACGGAAATCGAGAATGATTACGGCCTCCCGAAAGGCCAATGCGCATATACAGACCTGTTCGACGCGGCAGGAAATTACAAATTGGCGCCGAAACTTGAAGAGGCTTACGCCAAATCGCCCGCCGAACAAACCGTTTTCGACAAAGATTTGATTAAATTGGACGAGCGCATCCGTATTTTCCATCAGTTGATCCACGGGCAATTGATTGCTATTTTTCCTAAACCCGATGATCCGGCGCAGCAATGGTTCGCTCCCGGAGACGCCTTTAGCAGTTTTTCCCGCGAAGACTCGCTGTTGGTTGCGCGTATTTACGACCGGTATTTGTCCGAAGTGCGTGAGTCGTTGCGTAGCGGCGATTGGGAAACGCCTGACGAATTGGCGGAAAGAATAAAAACCTTCCAGCGACAGCGCGATATATCGGAACACATTCGCCCCGATAAAATTGCGGCGGAAATTTCGTACAACCGTTGGGATATTTTCAACCGTTGCAAAAAGGTCTATCTTATCGGTGGCGGCTTGGCGCTCGTTTTCGGTATCGCCGGTTTTTTCGGCAGGAGAAAATGGATTGTCGCAGGCGGAAAAACAATAGGCGCCGTTATTTTAGCCGCTTTTCTTGCCCATGCTTTCGGGATGGGGATGCGGTGGTATATTTCGGGATATGCTCCGTGGAGCAATGCTTACGAAACCATGGTATATGTGGGATGGGCGACCGTTTTAGCCGGATTGGCTTTCGGTCGAAAAAGTTCCGTTACGATGGCTTTGGCAACGCTTTTCGGAGGAGTAATTCTGTTTGTTTCAAGCCTCAATTGGATGGATCCCCAAATCGGGACGCTGGTACCCGTCCTTAAATCGCCGTGGCTGATGTTTCACGTGGCGGTTATTGTGGCGGCCTACGGATTCTTTGGAACGGGCATGTTGCTTGGTTTCACAAACCTTTCGCTGATGGCTTTCGCCCCAAAAAACCGCGCAACGTTGTTACGCATCCGCGAATTGAGCATGATCAACAACCTGTCTTTGATGGTCGGGTTGGCCTTGATGTCTGTCGGCACCTTTCTCGGTGCGGTGTGGGCCAACGAGTCATGGGGGCGTTATTGGGGTTGGGATCCCAAGGAAACATGGGCCTTGATTACGATGGTGGTTTACGCCATTGTTACGCATCTGCATCTCATCAAAAAGGCCGACAACGAGTGGGTCTTTAACTTGGCGACGGTAATTGCTGTCGCGTCGCCGCTGATGACTTTTCTCGGCGTGAATTACCTGTTGGGCGGCATGCACTCCTACGGACAAAACGACAATGCGGCGAGCGCCGCGCTTTATCTGTATGCGGTCGCGCTAATCGTTGCGGTTTTGGCGGCGGTTTCGCTGAACGGGTATCGAAAGTTGAGGCGCAGGGGAAAAGATCGTCGAAGTGAAGACTCTTCGTCTGATTCGCCATAATGACTCTATGCGAGATCTCAAAAAGTTTTCGCAAAGCTGTTGACCCGTTCGCAGTTTTAATGTATATTTGCGGGGGTGTTCGGCTACGGATGTTACAAAAATTTTTAAGCGATGAACGCACCTTTGGCTGAGCGGCTTCGACCGCATACATTAGATGAATACATCGGCCAGACGCATCTGGTCGGCAAGGCTTCGGTATTGCGTAAAATGATCGATTCCGGCCACATACCTTCCATCATTTTGTGGGGGCCTCCCGGCGTAGGCAAGACCACGCTGGCGCACATCATCTCCAACACGCTAAAAGCCCCGTTCTACAAACTGAGCGCCATCAATTCGGGAGTGAAAGATGTGCGCGACGTTATCGACAAGGCCAAAAACAACCGTTTTTTCGAAGCTGCCGCTCCCATTTTGTTCATCGATGAGATACACCGTTTCAGCAAATCGCAGCAAGATTCGCTGTTGAACGCCGTAGAAACGGGAACGGTAACGCTTATTGGAGCGACTACCGAGAATCCGTCGTTTGAAGTTATCCGCCCCCTGCTTTCCCGATGTCAGGTTTACGTGCTGAAACCGATGGAGAAAAAAGATCTCGAAACGCTTTTGCAACGGGCATTGAGCGAAGATGTGATCCTGAGCGGAAAAGACATCAAGGTAGAGGAGACGGACGCCCTCTTCCGATTTTCGGGAGGAGATGCGCGTAAACTGTTGAACATCATCGATTTGGTGGTTTCTGCGGAGACGGGCGATAACATTGTGATTACAGACAAAACCGTAACGGAGCGGCTGCAGGAGAATCCTGCCGCATACGACAAGGGCGGCGAGATGCACTACGACATCATTTCGGCGTTTATAAAATCCATTCGCGGTAGCGACCCCGACGCTGCCATTTATTGGTTGGCACGTATGGTGGCGGGGGGCGAGGATCCGAAATTCATCGCCCGAAGATTGGTTATTTCGGCGGCCGAAGACATCGGGCTTGCAAATCCAAACGCCCTGCTATTGGCTAACGCCTGCTTCGATACCTTACAGAAAATAGGCTGGCCCGAAGGGCGTATTGTATTGGCCGAAACCACCGTTTATCTTGCCGCTTCACCCAAAAGCAATTCGGCCTATTTAGCCATTGATGAGGCGATAGCAAACGTCAACCGGACGGGAAATTTGCCCGTGCCGCTTCATTTGCGCAATGCCCCAACCACATTGATGAAAGAACTCGATTATGGCAAAGAATACAAATATGCGCACGATTTCGATAATCATTTTGTGAAACAGGACTACCTTCCTCCCGATTTGAAAAACCTGCGGTTTTGGAAACCGCAAAAAAATTCGGCTGAAGTAAAAATGCAGGAATGGATGCAAAAACTCTGGGGCGAAAATAAAGGGAAATAAATCCCGAAAAGCGTTTTTTCGTCAATACCAGTTTACCATGCTGCTCGAATATTGAGAACTGCGCTGGTCGTATTTTAAATCTTTCAATAGCGACGCATCTGCCCGGATGGAGAAGCTGTAGGATTTGTAAGGCCCTACGGGAATGAAATTTGCCGACATGCTCCAACAGTGTAGCTTTCTCGAAATGTTGCACGTGAGGTTGGTGATTTTTTTCAAATCGAAGTTGTAATCGGGCGTGAACGAGATGTTCCAGTTTTGAGTGGGCTGGACGGCAAAACTGAAGCCTACGTTGTGCGTCAATTTGCCTTTGTATTCCATTTTTGATTTGTCAAAATCACCGTATCCGTAACGGAGGGAATAATTGAACGAAAAATTCCATTTCGAATTGTTTTTCATATAGCCAAATCGGTCGTAATCGCCATTGTCTTCATTGTTCCGATCGAAGGCGCTTGAGCGTGCAGCGCTTTCTTCTTCATTGGGCAGAGCCTCTAATGATTCGTCGTCGGTCAGGTTTTCTTCGCTGCTTTCGGATTTGCTTTTTTTCTTACTTTCGTCTCCTTTCGAGAACCATTTTTTGAAGGTGTCCTGATCGATGGTGTATGAAAACGATGTTCCGGTGCTTTGCAGTTTCCCGAAACCTTTCCCGTTCATTATCCTCAGTTTATCCACTTGCCGCGGATTCCCGTTTTGATCCAATTGGTAGATATAAGGATCCCAGGTAGCGTTCAGGCTCAAGGTGTAAGACTTCGTTATTTTCAACCGCATATTGGTACTTATGGAACTCCATTTCATGGAATCGGCCATCATGTTGTAACTGAAACTGATGCCGAGGGCGTCTATCAGGCTCTTTTTCAAGGTAGAATCGTTGGCGGTACGTATCTTCATTTCCACGTTGTTGTCAAACGAAAAGCCGATACTCCCGCTTTTTCCTTTCGGAGCCGTGCCATAAATCATGTTCGAATAGGGCGAATACGTGTAATCTACTTGATTACCGTATTGATTGACATAGGAATAGGTCTTGTAAAAATTGTATTTGGGGTCGCTGAAGTCGGGGTTGTAGCTCAAGCTGATGCTCGGCGTGAACACGTGGCGTATGGTCTGTATCTTGTTTCCGAACAGCTTTTTCCACGGCGTAAAAAACCCGTACAGCTTTGTGGACATGCTTACAGAGGTGCTGTAGTTATATACGCGTCTGAATCCCTGAATGGTATCGACCACCACATTTGCTTTCTTTATCGGGTCCCACATTTGGACTTCGCCGCCGCTATACCAGCGTTCCGTGTAATTAAAAGACGGTGTTATCTGTATGTAATTCAGTAAATTAAATGTAGCATTAACGGGGATGTTGTGTTTGATGCCGTTTTGCCAGTCTTTTATCAGATTCGAATGAGCCAACTGATTTTCTTTCGTGGTGATGTAGTTGCGAAATTCACCCGTGTAGCTCATCGATATTTTTTCGTACCAGCGTTCTTCGCCCACGGCTTTTTTTCGTTTAAACGGGAAGATGCGGCTCATGCTTGCCGTGAGGTTGGGCAGCGTTGCCGATATGGTGGAATCCCGTGAAATTTGGTTGACCGTTATGGAGGCGGACAAGTTCCACGGCGAATTGGGGAAACGCTGCGTGAGGTTCACGCTCGAACTTTTGGTATTGCTGACCGATTCGCGCGAATAGAGGGACGACAGATCGTTTTTGTCGGCGCGGCTGGTCGCAAAGTTTACACTCGCCGAAAGCGTGCGGTACATATTGAATTTGGGGTCTTGCGAGTGCGTCCAGTTTATTTTGAAGTCTTTTGAAACGGAATAATCCGGAGCCTCTTTGTCGCCAAGGACGGTTTTCAGATAGTAGAGGTCAACGTTTCCGCTAAACTTGTATCGTTTTTTATAATTTGAACGCGCCTTAACGCCCCAGGTGCCTTTCGTGTATAGGGTGCCTGTAACGGCTAAATCCACGTAATCGTTTATTGCGAAGTAATAACCCAAATCTTCAAGAGAAAATCCGCGCTGCATCTCATCACCGTAGCTTGGCGTAAGGATTCCCGAAGAATAGGAATCGGTAAACGGGAAGAAGGCGAAGGGTAACACAATCGGGAATAGAGGAACATCTGCCGCAACAAGCCAAAACGGGCCTGTTACCACGTCGTTTCCCGGACGCACTTTGGCTTTCGACAAATTGAGGTAAAAATGCGGGTGTTCATGCAAATCGCAAGTGGTGTATTTGGCATTTTTCATAAAAAACGTATTGTCGCCGCTCTTTTTTGCCTCGTTTGCCACGATGTAACCCTCTCCCTGTTCGGTAATGACGTGTGATATGTATGCTTTTTCGGTTTTGAAGTTGTAGGTTACTTTCTTCATTTCGTATTGCGTTCCTTTATCGGAAAATACCGGATATCCAAACTCTTTGCCGAGCGAGTCCACTCCAAAAGTGGAGAAAACAGTGCTCTCATCCATATTGGTGGTGATGTATGCGCCTTTAATGCCCATCTCTCCGTATTTCACGTCGGCTTCGCCGTACAGATAGCCCATATTGGCTCCGGTAAAGACGATGGAGTCTTTGGCGGAATAATCCACCCGCGCCGTCAGCTTTTCTTCTTTTGTTTTGACGGTGTCAGCCGGAAGAGCGATAGAGTCGGCGGGAAGTTTCAAGGCGAGCGAGTCGCGGCTTTGCGGCGTGCGAATAGAATCATTGCTCATCGTTCCGGCCTGAGCGGCGGAGCGTTCAACGATAAGCAATAACGCAAAACAAAGTATAAGGCCTGTAACAAGTCGCTTCATTCAGAGGATGCCAATGGCATTGCATTTGTGGGTACAAAACTACTCAATTAAGTTATAATCGGGTACAAAATTATTAAAAATAAAACTAAATCCCAACTTAAAGAAAATGAAAGGCGAAGCCGTTGTTTGAAAACGGTTTGCATTTGGCCGTTTATATGGACGACATCAATCGGGTTTTAAACTCTTTAAAAGCGGACGAAAGCGCTTCCGACTGTTTGTTGCGTTGCATAAAAATTTTCAATCCTGAAGGTATCTCAATGGGTTTACCAATACACTTTTCCACCGTTTCTTTAAACTTGGCCGGATGCGCCGTGGCGAGAAAAATGCCCGTTTCGTCGGGTTTTTTTTGTTTTTGTAAAGCCAAATAACCGCATGCGCCGTGCGGGTCGAGGAGATATCCCGACCGTTCGTAAACCGATCGGATGGCGTTTCTGATTTCGTTGTCGGCGTAACGTGCTGGGGCAATATCGTTTACGATGGCTTCGTGAGAATTGCCGTACAAATCGAGGATGCGGGCAAAATTGCTTGGGGCGCCCACATCCATGGCATTGGCAATGGTTTGTACCGATGCGCGGGGCGAATAGTTCCCGGTTTTGAGGTACTCGAAAAATACATCGTTTCGGTTATTGGCTGCAATAAAGCGTTTCAGGGGCAAACCCATTCGTTTGGCGAACAATCCGGCGGTCAGGTTTCCGAGGTTTCCGCTGGGGACCGACAGCACCACGTTTTTTGCAAGGCCTTGTTTCGCCAGTTGCGCGTAAGCGTGAAAGTAGTAGAACGATTGCGGCAGAAATCGCGCCACATTGATAGAATTGGCTGAGGTGAGGTTCATCCGGGCGTTCAATTCTTTGTCCATGAAAGCTTCTTTTACCAAGCGCTGGCAATCGTCGAAGGAGCCGTCTATCTCTATAGCGCTGATGTTTTGTCCAAGCGTGGTAAATTGCGCCTCTTGAATATCGCTCACTTTCCCTTTCGGGTAAAGCACAAAAATGCGGATTCCTTTCACGCCGAGAAATCCGTTGGCAACCGCGCTTCCCGTATCGCCGGAGGTGGCAACCAATACGTTCACCTCGCCCTGTCTTTTTTCCTGCACGAAATGCGACAGCATACGCGCCATAAACCTTGCGCCTACGTCTTTGAAGGCGAAGGTTGGCCCGTGGAAAAGTTCCAGAACATAAATGCCTTCTTCCACTTTTTTGAGCGGGATTTCGAAATTCAACGTGTGGGCAACGATGGTGTCGAGCTTTTCTTTCGGAATATCGTCTCCAAAAAAAGCTTCGGCGACGGTTTTTGCAATATCCTCTAATCCGAGACGACCGATCCCATCGAAAAAATCGACCGACAAGCGGTGAATTTTTTCGGGCATATACAGCCCTTTGTCGGGGGCTAAGCCCTTCACGACGGCTTCCTGCAGGGAAACTTCGGGGGCAATATGGTTGCTGCTGTAATAATTCATCATGTCAATAAATGGGTTTTATCTTTGCGAGAACACCTGTTTGATAAATTCGTCGCCGTGCAATAGGCCGAAACCTCCGTTTTTTGCGGCAAATTCGTCGTAAACCCGCACCTTGTCGGGTTGTATCCCGCGGTAATAAATGACAAACGGCACGGCGTCGCAGGTATGCGTACGAACATCGCAAGGCGTAGGATGATCGGGCAACACGGCAATCGTAACGGGCTCATCCATTGTTTCGGTTTCTTCGAAAATGAGTTTCAACACCCGTGTATCGATATCTTCGATGGTTTTTTTCTTCAGTTCGGCATCGCCTTCGTGTCCGGCTTCGTCGGGCGCTTCTATGTGGAGGTAAACGAAATCTTTTTCTTTCAACGCTTTCAGCGCGGCTGCTGCTTTGCCTTCGTAATTCGTATCGTAAAGACCGGTTGCTCCTTCCACGGAGATCACCTCCAGCCCGGCATAAACGCCGATTCCGCGAATCAAATCAACAGCCGATATCACAGCGCCGCTTCGTATCGAGAACATCCTGTTCATCGGCAACATTTGTGGGCGATAACCGGGCGACCACGGCCAGATGCTGTTAGCGGGGTCTTTTCCGGCCTCCATGCGCTTTTTATTGACGAGGTGGCTGTTCAGTATTTCTTGCGAATCCCAAATCAAACGGTTCAGCGCACGGGCTGTTTCGGCAGCCGCTTCTTCTTCGGGTTGGATGAGCAAGGGACGGAAGGGCTTTTCAGGATGGTCGTGCGGCGGGAAGCAGCGTAAAGATTTGTTTCCGTCTTTCATTTTAAGCAGATGCCGATATGAAACGCCGGGGAAAAACCGGAAGGTTTCATCGCCCAATTTTTCGTTTAAGAAACGAATCAATTCACCGGCTTCTTCGGTGGAGATGTGTCCTGCCGAGTGGTTTTTCAACAGATCGCCGTTTATGCAGACCAAGTTGCAACGCAGGGCCATTTCTCCGGGCAGGATTTCCACGCCCATACTGGCGGCTTCGAGAGCGCCGCGTCCTTCATAAACTTGGGGTACATCGTATCCCAAAACCGACAGGTTGGCAATTTCGCTTCCGGGCGAAAAACCTTTGGGGATGGTGCTCAGCATTCCGTTCCGTCCTTTTTCGGCCAACAAATCCATATAAGGCGTATGAGCGGCTTGCAGCGGCGTTTTGTTTCCGAGCGCCGCAAGAGGTTTGTCGGCCGCGCCGTCGGCAAGGATGACTATGTATTTCATCGGATGTTTGCGATCGAAATGATATCGGAGAACACTCCGGCGGCGGTAACGCTTGCTCCGGCGCCGTAACCTTTGATGACCATCGGATATTCGTTGTAGCGTTCGGTGGTAATCATGATGATGTTGTTGCTGCCTTCCAAATCGTAAAAAGGGTGCCCTTTTTCCACTTCCCGAAGGCCGACCTCGCAAGCGCCGTTGTTGTATGTGGCGACAAAACGCAGTTTTTTGCCTTCTTTTTCAAGTTGGCGGCGGCGCAATTCAAACGCTTCGTCCATTTCGGGGATAGTAGCCCAAAACTCATCGAGTGTTCCGTCGAAATATTTTTGCGGGATGAAAAGATTTTTCTTCACATCGGGTTGTTCGATTTTTGCTCCCGATTCGCGCGAGAGAATGACGAGTTTGCGCGTTACGTCCAACCCGCTCAAATCGATGCGCGGGTCGGGTTCGGCAAACTGTGCTTCAACGGCCATGCGGATGGCTTTGCTGAAGGGGATATCGGCGCTCAGGGTGTTGAAGATGTAGTTGAGCGTGCCGGAAAGCACGGCTTCGAGCTTCACGATCTTGTCGCCCGAATTTATGAGCGAATTCATGGTGTTGATAATTGGCAATCCGGCTCCCACATTGGTTTCAAAAAGAAATTTAACGCCGGTTTTACGGGCTGTTTCTTTCAGCAATTTGTAGTTTTTATACGATGACGAAGCCGCTATTTTATTGGCCGTTACCACCGAAATATTTTTCGACATCAGATCCTCGTAAAGTTCCGAAATGGCTGCACTGGCGGTACAATCGACAAATACGGCGTTGAAAATATTCATTTTCACAATCTCGTCGTGGATGAACGCCGGAGAACTCGGCTTGCCGTTTTCCATCAGGTTGTCGAAATAGTTGTCGAGGGAAATCCCGTCGCGCTGAAACAGGGCTTTACGTCCGTTTGCGACTCCCACTACGTTGATGCGCAATTTGTTTTCGTCTTTCAGCGTTTGCTGCTGCTGTTTGATTTGAGCTAACAGTTTGCTGCCGACAGTTCCGGTTCCCACCACGAAGAGGTTCAGTTCCTGATACTGCGACAGGAAAAACGAATCGTGAATCACGTTCAGCGCTTTTCGGAGATTCGATTTTTCAATCACACACGAAATATTGGTTTCAGACGCGCCTTGCGCCAGCGCAACCACGCTGATGCCGCTCCTTCCGAGCGTCCCGAAAAATTTTCCGGCAATGCCCGGCACGTGCTTCATGTTTTGTCCGACGATGGCAATGGTCGATAAATCGTACTCCACGGTAATGGGATTGATGCTCCCCATCGCAATCTCGTGGGCGAACTCTTCGCTCAACGCTTTGACCGACAGCTCGGCGTCCTGTGTGCGGATACCGATAGAGGTGCTGTTTTCCGACGAGGCCTGCGATACCAAAAACACACTGATTCCATTGTTCCCCAATGCGCTGAAAATGCGCTTGTTTACACCGATAACGCCGACCATCCCAAGTCCTTGTATGGTGATGAGCGCTGTATCGCTGATGGATGAAATTCCTTTGATGATTTTACCGTTGGGATTGGGCGCTATATCTTTTATCAAAGTACCTTCCGAATCGGCTTTGAAGGTGTTTTTCAAGTAGATGGGGATGTTTTTGTGGTAAACGGGGAAAATGGTCGGCGGATAAATCACTTTTGCGCCGAAATTGCACAATTCGATGGCCTCGATAAACGACAGTTCGTCAATTACATAAGCCGATTCAATGATTCGAGGGTCGGCCGTCAGGAAACCATCGACATCCGTCCAGATTTCCATAAGCGAGGCATCTAAGGCGGCGGCAATGATGGCCGCCGTGTAATCCGACCCTCCGCGGCCGAGGTTAGTAATATCGCCGTCGTCTCTTCCCGAAGAGATAAATCCCGGCACAATGGAGACCTTGGCCTTCGGCGAATCGTTAAAAGCTTTCCGAATCAGTTCGTTAGAGCAAGCAAAATCGGGAATATGACAGCTGAATTGTCGGGTTGTCTTGATGAGTTGCGTGGCATCGTAGAGTTTTGCCCCATCGATGGCTTTGCTGATGATGATCGAGGACAGCCGTTCGCCATAACTCACGATTTTATCGGATGTTTTTTGCGATAAATCGCCGATGAGAAAAACGCCTTGCAAAATATTTCTCAGTTCTTCAAAAAGAAGCCGGGTCGTTTGCTCTGTCTCGACCTTTTCATGAGGGTCGGGAATCGTTTTGTCGATCATCTTCTCGTGGCGCAGAATGATCTCCTCCACCAGCGTTTTGTATCCCGAATTGCCTTTGACGGCAAAATCGGCGGCGAGCAACAACCTGTCGGTTATGCCCCCGAAAGCGGATACGACTACGATGACGGGGTCTTTCTCCGCTTCAATGATCTTTTTGACCAACTGTAAACTTTTTGGCGTTCCCACAGATGTCCCGCCGAACTTCATTACTTTCATGTTTGTGATGCGATTGGTTTGGGTGCGTTTCTAAAAACGGCTCCAATGTACGAAAAAAAATGGATTAAATTGCAAATGATGCGGTTATCCGCAAAACGGCAAGAGGGCTGCCCGTAGATGTGAAAATTTAGATAACCCCCCAAGGGGTCATCGTGAAAGGAGTGTATGTGAAATTTGTAAAAACCATCCTTAATGATTTAGTGGTCGCAAAGATAATGAATTTAGCAGTAAAAGCGAACGAAAACCGAAAAAATTTGAAGAATAATGGTTTAAAAAGCGCTCATTCCGTTTGCCATATAAAGAACTTTATCTACCTTTGCATAAGGCAGGATGCGCCTCGACAAAAATTTCAAATAAATTTGCTTTTTGCTCTCGGCTTTCACTACCTTTGTAATATAAGATTATGGACAATAGCGTCGTGCCTCCCTTGATAGGGACAAACGACCGAACAGAAAACGATGAACGGAACCAAAAAGATGAAAAAACAGGGAATAGATCAGCAATTGATTGATAATCAGATAGTTAGCTTGCCTGTCTATCTATCTATCCCTAGTTACGTTGTTATATCTCAAGAAATGCTTCATACCAACTGCATCTGAACATTTTCCGGCTCGGGAAAAATCGCTTTGTTTCCCTGAGGGGTTGCATCGGCCAAGACTTTTTCCGCGTGCAGCCCTCCAAAACAACAAGTCCTGCGGGGCGGGAAGCGGAAAAAGCGAAGAAGCAATTTCATTATATAACAAACCAAACAATAATAAAATGAAAAA
>JAISUH010000040.1 GCA_031272205.1 Dysgonamonadaceae bacterium
AGCCCGCAGGCATTCCATACATTGGCTCATAATTTGATTGAAAAGAAAAAACATTTCAAATGGGTAAATTGGCACATTTCGTTTTTCCAAAAATGCACATTTCGTTTTTCCGATTATAATTGAACGGAGGATTTCGGATTTATGACCCGGATCCTCCGTTCTCGTTATAAATGTGCGTTAAATGGATTAATCATCATTTGGGTTATTCCTCAAAAAAAGCTACCTTTACCTTTGTGATACGAAAAATAATCCATATCGATATGGACGCCTTTTACGCCTCCATCGAACAACGCGACAACCCGGCGTTCCGAGGCAAGCCCGTGGCTGTGGGACACAGCGGAAAACGCGGTGTGGTGGCGGCGGCAAGTTACGAGGCGCGGCGTTACGGCGTGCGGTCGGCAATGGCGTCGGTTACGGCATTGCGCAAATGTCCGCAGCTGATCTTTGTGCAGCCGCGTTTTGACGTGTATAAATCGGTATCGCGAACGATCATGGATATTTTCCGCGAATACACGGACAAGGTGGAACCGCTGTCGCTCGACGAGGCCTTCCTCGATGTTACGGAAAATCACAAAAACATGCCCTCGGCCACGCTCATCGCCCAAGAGATAAAGTTGAGAATCAAAGAGAAAACCAATCTTACCGCCTCGGCCGGCGTATCGTTCAACAAGTTTTTGGCAAAGATTGCCTCGGATTACCGCAAACCCGACGGACTTTTCGTCGTCCGTCCACAGGATGCGGAAAAATTTATCGAACAATTGGCTATCGACCGTTTTTTCGGCGTAGGGAAGGTTACCGCAAAACGGATGGCTGAATTGGACATCAAAAACGGGTTCGACCTGAAACAGAAGTCATTGGCCGAACTTACACGGCATTTCGGGAAGGCCGGGGAAATGTATTATCTGTTTGCGCGGGGCGAAGATAACCGGGAAGTGGAAACGGATCACGTCCGTAAATCCTTGGGCGCCGAAGAGACTTTCGAAGACGATCTTTTTGAGACCGCCGATTTATTGGCCGCACTGAAACCGATAGCCGATGAAGTGGCACGCAGGGCAAAAAAACGCGATTTCAGCGCCAAAACGGTAACGCTGAAAGCGAAATACGCCGATTTTAGCCTTGCATCGCGCAGCAAGACCCTTAACCGATACATACAGTCGGCGGAAGACCTTTTTGAAATCGGGCGGGAGTTGCTGCTTCCGTTGGAAGACGAAATTGCCGCAAAAAAAATCCGTTTGCTGGGTCTGACGCTCAAAAACAACGAAACAAAACCCTATCCACAGGTCGGACAAGCCATGCAACTGTGGATAGCGTTCGAAAAATGGGACGATGAAACCTGAACCGTTTCCGTCCGGCTCAATACGTCTGTCTCAAATGTTTTACCGTAATAGCCGTTCTGTCGGCGGCTTTCAGTTCGGGAGAAGAAATCACAATGGTTTTCTTCTCACCCGGAAGCAAGTCGAAGAAATTATCGGTGAATCGTGCGCCGAGAACGGGGATTTCCACAAACACATCTTTCGCTAACTTCGCGCTCGAAAGCGTTAGCGTGTATTGTCCGTCGGCGTATTTCACCGAGGTTTTCACATCGGTTTGCGGCAAGTTTAATTTATTGGGCCAGAAGAAGAAATAGTTTTCTTCGGCAATCTGCTTGCCGTTTTTATCCGTCAGCCTCACGTTCACCACGCTGTTTTTCTGCTGTTCATCGGAAGCGAAATCGGCAAGGGGCAACGATTTCACCAACGCGCTCGTATTGGCTTTCGCCGACACCGTTTCGCGGATGTTTTTCAGCACCTTTCCGTCGAAATCAATCAGGCGGATGTGCAGCGTGAGCTTGTTTTCGTCGCTCAGTTTATCGGAAAAGAGGTAGAACCCGATCGAGCCGTTTTCTTCGTAAACATCTGTCGCAATGGGGGCAAACATATCGCGGGCCTTATAGTGCAGCGATTTCCAGTTGTTGTAATAATCGATTCCCGACCACGAAACCACCGGCCAATCGTCGTTCAGCTGCCAATAAAGCGTGCCCATGCAATAGGGACGGTTGCGGCGGTGCGCGGCCAATCCTTTTTTCATGCCTTCTCCCTGCATCACCAAGCCGACGTAAACAAAATCCTCGAAATTGCTCGGTTCATGGTAATACATATCCATATATTGTTTGATGGCCTCGTTGCCGATGCCGCTTTTCTGATGAATCCTCATCACGTCGGAATCGATATCGAAATCTTTTTCTTCGGCGAAGGTACGGATGGTTTTCATTTCGGGGAAGGCCTGAAAGCCAAATTCGCTCATGAAGCGCGGGATTTTTTGGTCGAGCACCTCAAAAGGCTCGCGGCCGTGCCACAGCCCCCAATAATGCGAATCGGCGCGGGCAAGGCTCTCTGCACGCCCCCAGTTCAGGGTGTCGGGCGAGCTGTGCATGTATGCCGTTTGCGGGGCCAAACGCCCCACGATTTCGGGAAGCAGCTCGTGGAATGTTTTGTCGTAACCTTTGCGAAAGTCTTCCATCACTTCGGGCGAAACCCGTGTTTCAAAGCCCCAATGCTTCAGCGATTCGGCCACTTCGTTGTTACCGCACCACAGCGCGAGGCAGGCGTAGTTGCGGATGCGCTTCACGTTTTGTTCGGCTTCGGCCGCCACATTGGCCAAAAATGCATCGTCGCCGGGGTAAGGCGTGCAACCGAACAGAAAATCCTGCCATATCAGGATGCCTTTTTCGTCGGCAAGTCGGTAAAAATAGTCGTCCTCGTAAAGTCCGCCGCCCCAAACGCGCAGCATGTTCATATTGGCAGCCAGCGTATTATCGAAAAGGCGGTCGTAATAGGCTTTGTCCTGTTGCGAGCTAAGGATTTCGCCCGGAATATAGTTCGCTCCCTTGGCAAACAAGGGGATTCCATTCACTTCGAAGAAGAAAGTCTGCCCCTTAGCATCGTCTCGACGAACTAATTCAATGGAGCGCAAACCAATGCGGTGGCTTTTTTCGGCCACCACTTTATTGTTTATGGAAACCGTCGCCGTAAAATCGTACAGGGTCTGTTTGCCCCAGCCGTTCGGCCACCACAATTCGGGATTCGGAATTTCGACGGGAAGGGCAAGCCGATTTTTTCCGGGAAGAATGGTGGCCTCTTTTTCCACGGTCTGTTTTTTATTCCCCAGTCCGTATTGAATACTGACAAGCGCATTTACCGGATTTTTCTCCACCGAGAAAACTTCGAGTTGGTTATTGATTTTCACCAACTGATCCGAAACGGAAGTTTGTTCCACAAAATAATCGTCGATACGCGCCTTATCGTAAAACGAAAGCGAAACCGGCCTCCATATCCCCATCTGCACGATGCGGATGCCCCAGTCCCATCCGAAATGATAGGGCGCTTTGCGCGAATAAACGCTCATTTTTTCCTCGCGGTGATCGTTGTCGGCAGGATATTCAAATCCCGAAGTAAT
This sequence comes from Dysgonamonadaceae bacterium, assembly GCA_031272205.1. Classification (GTDB taxonomy): domain Bacteria; phylum Bacteroidota; class Bacteroidia; order Bacteroidales; family Dysgonomonadaceae; genus JAISUH01. Next base: position 3,436 of record JAISUH010000040.1, read on the forward strand.
TCGGGCGGGCATCAAATATTCGATGGGCGAATAAAAACGGATGTAAAGGTTGTTTTGCCCCGGTTTCAATAAATCTTTCACCGATTTTTCGTAGGTGATGAACATGTTTTGCGCATGCACGATCATCGAACCGTTCAGGAAAACATCGGCATGAGTATCCAATCCTTCGAAGGTCAAAAGGGCGTCGTCGCGCCCCAGCTGTTCGGCTGTAACGGTAAAGGTATTTTTGTAGTCCCAGTTTTCGTTTTCCACCCACTGTATTTTTTCTTCGTTAGTTCCGTAATACGGGTCGGGAAGCGCCTTGTGGCGTATCAGGTCGCGCTGCACCGAACCCGGAACCTGCGCCTCGCGCCACTCGTTTTTCCCTGCCTGTGAAAACTGCCAATTGTCGTTTAAGTTGATCTGTTCAACCGGCTGTTGCGCCGCTGCCAAAAAAGGCATTACCATAAATAAATAGAAGATTTTTCGCATATCGATTCGATTTTTATTTTCATGACTGCAAATATAAGCATTTGTCTTTTTCGGAACAAATCTGTTTTATTGACTGTCTATGGGTAACACATTCAAAACGTGCATCGCTTTTAAGAACTAAAAACTAAGAATTGAGAATTAAGAATTCTCACCTCCGCGCCCCTGAAACCAAAAGCTGATTTTTATGTTAAAAAAAACGATTTCTTCTTTTTAGATTGGAGATAATGTGTACTTTTATTTTCGAAATTGGTTTCATCGCGGTTAATTATGTCGAACAAAGAAAAAGCAAACGAATTGAAGGCTCTCTACCGCAAGATATACCGGTTTTTACGAAACGACCGGAGTGCGGAGAAAGTCGGTATCCTGAAGCGTATCGGGCGAGAATATTGGCAATCCCTGTCCGAAAACGACAGGCAGGATGCCGAAGATCAACTGTTGCGCGTTATGAAAACGGCCGTCATTACGATAGAAGAACTCGGACTGGGGCAATCGACCGTGTACGCCGCATTGCTTTTCCTCTTTATTTCGGAAGGGAAGTATCCCATCGAAAAAGCAGCACAAGACTTCGGAAACGAAGTGGAGGTCATCCTCAACGGGCTTTCGAAGACCAACCGGTTCAGCGACAAACGCGCGGCAGTGGGTTCGGAAAACTACGTGAAGCTGTTGCTCTCGATGGCGGAAGATATTCGCGTGGTTTTCATCCTGATAGCCCGCCATTTGGTACTGATGCGCGAAGTCAAGAATCGTTCCGATGCCGAAAAACTGAACCTTTCGGTTGAATCGGCATACCTATACGCGCCGCTATCGCACCGTCTGGGTTTATACACCGTGAAATCGGAACTGGAAGACCTCTCGCTGAAATACACCGACCGCGAAACCTACGATTACATCGCGCACAAACTCAACGAGACCAAACGCTCGCGCGACAAATACATACAGGAATTTATCGATCCCATCAAAAAACGGCTCGACAAAACCGGATTGAAATACGACATCAAGGGACGCACGAAATCCATCCACTCCATCCAAAACAAACTGAAGAAACAAAAGGTGGAATTCGAAAGCATCTACGACCTGTTTGCCATCCGCATCATCCTCGATTCGCCTGCCGAACTCGAAAAATCGCAGTGCTGGCAGGTTTACTCCATCATCACCGATATGTACCAGCCCAATCCCAAACGCTTGAAAGACTGGCTCTCCATACCGAAAAGCAACGGCTACGAATCGCTGCACATCACCGTCATGGGGCCGGCTTCGCGATGGGTGGAAGTGCAGATACGCACGCGCCGCATGGACGAAATTGCCGAGCGGGGTTTTGCCGCGCACTGGAAATACAAGGGCGTGAAAAGCGAATCGGCGCTCGACGAATGGCTCAGCTCCTTGCGCGAATCGCTCGACAACAAAGAATTGGACATCAAAGACAAACTGGGCGATTTCAAACTCGACCTGTACGACGAGGAGATCTTTGTTTTTACGCCGAAAGGCGATTTGCACAAGCTGCCCAAAGGCTCCACCGTCCTCGATTTTGCCTTCGCCATCCACTCCAAACTGGGGGCAACCTGCGTATCGGGAAGGGTGAACGGCAAAAATGTGCCGATAAAACACGTGTTGAAAAGCGGCGATCAGGTAGAGATAAACACCTCGTCGCACCAATCGCCCAAACAGGACTGGCTGAGCTTCGTGGTAACGTCGAAAGCGCGAAACAAAATCCGTCAGCTGCTCAAGGAAGAGGCCGGAAAACAGGTGGATATCGCCAAGGAAACGGTGGAACGGCGGATGAAAAACCGCAAGATCGATATGGAGGACGCTCTGATGATGCAGCTCATCAAAAAACTGAAATACAAGACGGTTACCGATTTTTACGTGGATATCGCCTCGGAAAAACTTGACGTGAACTGGGTCATCGACCGCTACGTGGAACTCGGCGCCAAAGAGTCGGAGAACCGCGAAGTGCACCCCATTGCCAGCGCCGAGTCTTTTGTGATGAATGCGCCCGCACAGGAAACGTCGTCGTCCGACGAGATGATTATCGACCAAAACCTGACCGGCGTGGATTACAAATTGGCGAAATGCTGCAACCCGATTTTCGGCGACGATATTTTCGGCTTTGTTTCGTCGCAGGGCATCAAAATTCACCGGGTAAACTGCCCCAACGCGCAGGATCTGTTCACACGCTTTGGTTACCGCATCATCAAAGCGCGATGGTCGGGGAAAACATCCGGCAGCAGCTACACTATCATTCTGCGCGTTATCGGGAACGACCACATCAATATCGTTGCCAACCTGATGTCGATCATATCCAAGGAAGACGGCGTGCAAATGCGCTCCATCAGCATCGATTCAAACGACGGCCTGTTTCAGGGAAATATCGCCGTTATGCTCGCCAACACCAATATGCTGGAACAATTGATGAAAAAACTGAAAGCGGTGAAAGGCGTGAAAGCGGTGAGCAGGGTTAATTGAGCGGTTGGGCAAGAAAAAAAACGCCTAACATTGAACGTTGAACGTCAAATATAATACTCCAACAAATCCAGCAATCCGGCTTGCAGGGCGTATTTGGTAGCTTCGTGCGCACTGTTCACGCCCAATTTTCGGAAGATGTTGCGGCGGTGCGTGTTCACCGTATGAAAGCTGAGATACTTCTCCAAGGCGATTTCTTTGGTAGTCTTTCCGAGCGCAATTTCGCGCAGGATGGTCTTTTCGGATGCGGTAAGCTTGTCCGTTATTGTTTTCGTGTGAGGGACGCTGTTTTTCAGCACCGAATCGGCGAAATCGCACCAATACGTTTCTCCGACCGACGCAAAATGGATGGCTTCGAGAATATTTTCGGAGCTATCCTGTTTCATCACAATGCCGATAGACGGATCGGCGAGCAAGGTCTGGCGGACAAAAAATTCTTCCAATTCGTCGGAAAACAGCAACCATGCCGATTCATCCGCCCCCGACTTCATGTTCAGCATCTGATGGACAGAAGCGAAATCGAAGAGCGTATAATCCAATATAACAACCGATTGGGGATATTTCCGCAAGGTTGTTTGCAATTCGGCGCAGGAGCCCGCAACAACGATTTCGCTATGCGCGTCCCGTTTTTTCAACAAAGAAGACAAGCCTTCGCGGGTGATATCCTGATTGTCGGCCAATATATACGTATTCGTCGGATTCATTGGATAGAAACTGTTTTACGGATACAAATGTACGTATTTATTTTGGCTTCCGGTGTAAAAATTTGCAGGTTACCCCCAAAAATACCACAAATATGTTATTGCACAACGCTATCTTTTTCCCTACTTTTGTCCCAAAATTAAAAACAAACAAAATATTCTACTATGGCAAAAATTGCAAAGAAACTGACAGATTTAGTAGGCAATACCCCATTGCTGGAGCTTTCTTCTTACGAAAAATCGGAGGACGCCAACGCCCGTCTGATTGCGAAACTCGAATATTTCAATCCGCTTGGCAGCGTGAAAGACCGCATCGCTTTAGCGATGATTGAGAACGCCGAGAAAAAAGGCGTGTTAAAATCCGGTTCGGTCATCGTTGAACCGACCAGCGGAAACACGGGTATCGGGTTGGCTTTTGTGGCTTCGATAAAAAAATACCGCCTCATCCTCACCATGCCCGAAACCATGAGCCTCGAACGTCGCAACCTGTTGAAAGCCTTAGGCGCAGAATTGGTTTTGACGCCCGGAGCCGAAGGCATGAAAGGCGCTATCGCCAAAGCAACACAACTGCAATCCGAAATTCCGAATGCGATTATCCTCCAGCAATTTGAAAACGCCGCCAACCCCGAAATACACTACAAAACAACGGCCGAAGAAATTTGGCGCGACACCGACGGGAACGTGGATATCATCGTGGGCGGCGTGGGTACCGGAGGTACAATTAGCGGAGCCGGGAAACGGCTGAAAGAATATAACCCCAAAATACAGGTGGTGGCCGTAGAACCGACCGACTCGCCGGTACTTTCGGGGGGAAATCCCGGCCCGCACAAAATACAGGGGATCGGAGCAGGATTTGTCCCGAAAACCTACGATGCTTCGGTGGTGGATCAAATTATTACCGTCGCCAACGACGACGCCATCCGCACCAGCCGCAAATTGGCCTCAAACGAAGGTCTGCTTGTCGGCATCTCTTCGGGTGCGGCATTGTACGCCGCCACGCAATTAGCTAAACAACCCGAAAACAAAGGCAAAAACATCGTGGTCGTCCTCCCCGATACGGGCGAACGTTATTTATCGACCGTGCTTTACGCATTCGACGAATATCCGCTGTAAAAACACGAATGAATTTACCCAAAAAAGCTGTTGCTATCCACGATATTTCCGGTTTCGGAAAATGTTCGCTTACCGTCGCGCTCCCGATACTCTCCGCCGCAGGCGTGGAAACGTCGGTGATCCCTACTGCCGTGCTTTCGACGCACACCGGCGGCATCGAGGGATTTACCTACCGCGACCTGACGGAAGACCTGAACGCTTTTGCCGACCATTGGCAGTCGCTCGGATTAACGTTCGATGCGCTCTACTCCGGATTTCTCGGTTCGTTCCGCCAATTGGAAATCGTAGGCCACATTTTCGATCGGTTTAAACCGGAAAAAGGCATAATCCTCGTCGATCCGGTTATGGCCGATTACGGCAAATTGTACAGCATTTTTCCACCTGACTTTCCCGATGGAATGAGAGAACTTTGTACAAAAGCCGATATCATCGTGCCAAACATCACCGAGGCTTTGCTGCTCGTGGGCAGACCTTACGAAGAAGGCCCCTATTCCGAAACATTCATCGAAAACCTGTTGGCAGACCTGAGCGCTCTGGGGCCGAAAAAAATCGTGCTCACAGGGGTTTTCTTCGACGAGGAACATCTCGGCGCAGCCGCTTACGAAAACCGGCATACGGATTACGTTTTTTCGAAACGCATTCCCGGCGCATACCACGGCACAGGCGACGTTTTCGGCAGCGCTCTGCTCGGCGGCTTGTTGAACAATTTCAACCTGACGCAATCGACCCGCATCGCCGTGGATTTCACAACGGCAAGCATCCGCCGCACATACAAACATCAAACCGATCCCCGCTTCGGAGTGCTTTTCGAACAGGAAATCCCCGGTTTCATCCGGAATCTCCACCGCTCCTGAACACTTGATGCGGAAATACTATTTTTATGGTATTTCGGATTACAAAAGCATTTGCTATCTTTGCAAACGTTAAACGATGTCGAAAATATCAAATTTGATCCTTTGTTTAGCGTTCACGAACCATTAAAAAAATATATTTTACATCATGAGCCATTTAAAATTTGAAACACTGCAAGTACATGCAGGACAAGAAGTTGATAAAACAACCCATTCGAGGGCTTTGCCCATATACCAGACCTCGTCTTACGTTTTTGAAGACGCTAAAGACGGAGCTGATCTTTTCGGTCTGCGCAAATTCGGGAACATTTACACCCGTTTGCAAAACCCTACGACCGATGTTTTCGAAAAACGGGTGGCCGCATTGGAAGGCGGCGTGAGCGGATTAGCCACATCAACCGGTCAGTCGGCGCAATTCATCGCATTAAACAACATCCTTGCCGTTGGCGATAATTTCGTTACCACGTCGCACCTTTACGGAGGGACCTACAACCAGTTTAAATCGCAATTCAAACGCTTGGGTGTGGAAGCGCGTTTCACGCCAAACGACAATCCCGAAGAATTTGAGAAACTCATCGACGACAAAACAAAAGCCATTTATTTGGAAACCATCGGCAATCCGGAACTGAACATCCCCGATTTCGACGCGATAGCCAAAGTAGCGACAAAACACGATATTCCCCTCATCGTGGACAATACTTTCGGCGCCGGAGGCTATCTGTTCCGCCCCATCGAACACGGCGCTGCCGTTGTTGTGGAATCGGCTACCAAATGGATTGGCGGACACGGCACCTCACTCGGCGGTGTGATTGTTGATAGCGGAAAATTTAACTGGGGAAACGGTAAATTTCCGGCCTTCACAGAGCCATCCGAAAGCTATCACGGACTCGTGTTCTGGGATGTTTTCGGCACCGACGGGCCTTTCGGCAATATCGCGTTCAACACCCGCGCCCGCGTGGAAGGGCTGCGCGACTGGGGAAACACCATCAGCCCATTCAACTCCTTCCTATTGGTTCAGGGGTTGGAAACACTGTCGCTCCGCGTAGAACGCCACGTGCAAAACACGCAAGCCTTAGCCGAATGGTTGGAACAACACCCCAAAGTGGAATACGTGAACTATCCGGGACTGAAAAGCAGTAAATATTACGAATTGGCGAAAAAATACTTCCCGAAAGGACCGGGAGCCGTTTTGACCTTCAAATTGAAAGGAGACGCGACAAACGCCGACAAACTTATCGATAACGTGAAACTGTTGAGCCACTTAGCCAATGTGGGCGATGCTAAATCGCTTATCATTCATCCGGCGGCAACAACCCACGAACAGCTTTCGCCGGAAGACCAGAAAGCCAGCGGCGTAGAACCCGGCTTGCTCCGCGTTTCGGTCGGCATCGAAAATATCGACGATATTAAGGCGGATATCGAACAGGCGCTCGATAAAATTTAATCGCCAATAGTGATAAGACCCATTAAGAAGACCCAAAAACGGCTGATCCATGAAAGGAATCAGCCGTTTTTTATTAAAAATACCATAAAAGAGGTATTGTCTGTTCCCTTTTCAGGGCATAACTTTGCAGCAGGTTTATCAAATTAATTTTTTAACACTAAAATTTCAAAAAAATGAGAACAAAAAAATTGTCAATCATGGTTCTGTCAATTGTAATGACGGTCGGTACGGCGCAAGCTGGCGACAAAAACGTAAAATTTGTGTCCAACAGCATTCATTGCGGCGGATGTGCGAACAAAATCAAAACGGCGGTAACAGCCGTTGATGGCGTTTCGGGAGTGGATATCAATTTAGAAAGCAAGGTGGTGAGCATCAATTACGATGACGCCAAAGTCAACCCCGAAAAAATTCAGGAAGCAATCGCAGCAGCAAAACATACGGCTGAGCCTTACGATCCGGCAGCCGTCATCGAACGGGAAATTGCTTACTATGCGAAGCAAATCAACTGCGGCGGATGTGCAGGAAAAGTGAAGAAGAACCTCTCGGCGGAAGCGGGGATTTTGAGTGTCGAGGCCGATCCGGCAACAAAAATCGTCAACGTCAAATACGACGCCAACAAAACGAGTTCAAAGGAATTTAAAGGCTACTTCGAAAAATTCGACTACACCGTTACCCGCTACTGGGACAGCGACAGAGTCAAATATACCCGTTTCAACCTCGAAACGATCGGCGACAAAGCCGCTGATATAGAAAAAAGCCTGAACGAAACCGAGGGAATTTATGATTTCACGGTAAACGCAAAGACCAATACCGTTGCGATTGCTTATGACAGCAAATCACTGACGGAAGAATCGGTAGCCGATGCCGTTGTAAAAAACAACAATCTGACGCTGGCAGCGAAATAATTTAACAATTGAAGAAAAAAAATGAAAACAAATATCAAACTTTTATCAATTGCATTAGCGCTGGCTTTTTCTGTATCGAGTCTTAGCGCTCAGACAGTCAAAGGCAAAGTGCTTGACCGCAACGGCGACCCGCTGATCGGTGCATCGATTCTCTTGAACAAGACCTCAGGCATTGTATCCGACGAAAACGGCTTCTTCTCGTTCGACAGGGCAAACGCGGGAAAAACCATTCAAGTAAGCCACGTCGGTTACAAAACCGAAGAAGTCAAAATTGGAAATTCAAATACCTTGACCGTAACTCTTGACGAAGACCAAAAACAGTTGCAAGAAACCGTTGTTATCGGTTACGGAACATCAACGAAAGAAAAGAATACCGGCTCAATAACAACCATCACCTCCGACGTGCTCGAACGTTATTCGGGCAAAAGCGTGCTCGATGTGTTGCAAGGACGTGTAGCCGGTTTGCAGATTGCCTCCAAGAATGGCCTTCCGGGTTCGACAGCGAAAATCAATATTCGCGGACAAAACACCATCGGCAGTTCATACGTTGACGGTTGCGGGCACGAAAGCTGCTGCGTTGACCCCGAAGCCGACAAGCAGACCGTTACCGAACCGCTGATCATTGTTGACGGCATTCAGTTTATCAATCAATCCGTTTCAAGCCTTTCCATCGGAGCGGCGGGTGCAACCGGCCCCTTAGCTACATTAAGCTCTTCGGACATCGAACGCATTGATATTCTGAAAGATGCCGACGCCACAGCAATCTATGGAACCCGCGGCGCAAACGGAGTGATTATCATCACCACCAAACGCGGGTTGACGACCAACTGAAAAAAAAGAACTAAGACATAACGAATTGTAGAAGAATTCTGCAGTTTATTATAAAAGGGAAAAAAGATTGTTTTAAAACCGAAAGCACACCTGATCCTCATTCATTTGCCAACGAAAACAGGATTAGGATGTGCTTTCTTACAAAAAAATTGTCAAATGCAAAAGTACAACTTATTTTTTGATATAAGAAAAATTTCTTATATCCTGTCGGTTTTTTTTGTTTTTTTCACTTATTCGATTACAATTAAGGCACAGGAAAGCCTTGTAAAAGATACGGTTAAAGTAAGCAAGACAACCGTAAAAGGCGAAACGATAGAGAAGGAATTGACCCCCAATACGGCTAATGCCCTGACCGGACGCGCAACAGGCGTCCAACTCGATAACGGTCAGATTCAGGTTAGGGGCGCTACTCCGCTCTATGTGGTTGACGGCGTTCAATTACCGTCCGAATTTATCACCGGCAGCGGACTGACCTCCAATCCGATCAACTGGTTCAACTCTACCAATATCGACAAGATTGAGATTCTGAAAGACGACGACGCCTCAATCTATGGCGCTCGCGGTGCAAACGGCGTTGTGCTGATCACAACAAAAAAACAGTACTCGTCAAGGTTACAGGTTGACGCACAGGTATCTACCGGTATTATGAACGTAAACCGCTGGTACGACTATCTTTCTACCGGCGAGTATCTCGACCTTCGGAAAAAAGCGCTTGCCGCCGACGGTATAACTCCCGATAAATACAGCCTTACCAACGATTACGACATTCTGTCGTTCAGCGAAGATGTAAACACCAACTGGCAAAAAGCCTATTTGGATAATACGGCAAAGGTAACCACCGGGCTGTTCAATCTTTCGGGCGGAACAGGAAATACCTATTTCTACGTAACGTCGGACTATTACCGCTCGACAAGCCTTTTCCTGCCACAGGACGGCGACGGAAGTACGCGGACAAACAACCGTATCCTTATCAATCACACCGGGCTCGGAGGCAGGCTCACTGTCAACGCATCGTTAGCATACAGCACCTTTAACACCAAAGAACGCGGAGGCGAAGAATCGGATTATGAACGTCAGCAAGGGAAAAACGACGAGACAACGTATCTGAACGCTCCGCCCAATCAGCCTGCTTACAACCCCGACGGCTCGCTCTATTGGCTTCCAACCGCCGAAGGAGGCACAAACAGCTATGTGAATCCCTTGCGGTTGAAATATTCCACGGCCAATAAAAAAGCGACCGACTTGCGCGGAACAGCTTTTCTTTCTTACCATTTTTTCAAAGAACTGGAAGGAATCATCAACGTTTATTACACCCGATCTACAGCCGATAATGTGTTGCAGGAAGAAGGCGCTTTCCAGAATCCTTACGCGACGAACAAGACTTATCAAAACCGATTAGTAACCGAAAAGGCTTATTCCGACAATGTCAGCGTTGAACCGCAATTCAATTTCAGCAAAGCAGTCGGACCCGGCACTTTGAGCGCCCTGCTTGGCGCTCAGTATCAGGTTTACAGCAAATCGGCCGATGGATTTCAGATCCGCGATTTCGATGTGGAAGCGCTGTTCCGAAGTTATGCTACCGCAAAGACACGATACAACGTTACTTCCGACAGCTATCAGCGAAAATTTGCATCCGTATTCAGTCGGGTCGGCTACGATTTTCAAAATCGCTATCTGCTGAACCTCACTTTCCGCCGCGACGGCTCGTCGAAATTTGCACGCGGACACCGCTATGGCGATTTTATTGCCCTTGGCGGAGGCTACATCTTTTCAAAAGAAGACTGGGTAAGGGAACACCTGCCTTTCGTATCTTTCGGAAAACTCCGCGCCAGTTGGGGAACAACAGGCAACGACAATGTGAACGCCGACCTGTACTACAACCTTTACAGCGTCCGCAGCACGTCGCTCTACGGGAATCAAATCGGACTGTATCGCACGCAGGTGGCAAATCCCGATTTCGGATGGGAAATCACCAAGAAAACCAATGTCGCTCTCGAACTGTCGCTTTTCCGCGATAAACTGCAACTCAACCTCGA
>JAISUH010000080.1 GCA_031272205.1 Dysgonamonadaceae bacterium
GGTGGTCGCCAGCATCCCCTTTCCGGCCATTCTGTTCTGGAACGAAAGCCATTTTGTGGTGGTCTATGCCGCCGACCGGATTGTGGTATTGGACAAGGGCTTCGTCGTGGAAACGGGCAACCACGACTCGCTGATGGAAAAGAAAGGACATTATTTTTCCCTTGTGGCCGCACAGATGCAGGGGTGAGGGGCGAAAAACTAAAAACGAAGGGGAAGAAAAAGGAGTAAGGATACGCAAGTATCGTCTTCCGCTACAACGGAACGGGATTCTGCGGGACAGTCCATAGATTTTGCTAAAACAGCGAACCCTGTATCTCCGAGCGTTTTCGCCCCAGATGCCGATAAGCCAGTTCCGTTGCTTCGCGTCCGCGCGGCGTCCGCTTCAAAAACCCTTCTTTGATAAGAAAAGGTTCGTAAACCTCCTCTATAGTTCCGGCATCGTCGCCTATGGCGGTAGCAATGGTGGAGATCCCCACCGGGCCGCCGTTGAACTTATCGATGATGGTCAATAATATCTTGTTATCGATTTCATCCAACCCGAAACGGTCGATATTCAAAGCCTCCAGCGCAAACGTAGCGATCGCTTTGTCTATTTTTCCCGAACCTTTCACCTGTGCGAAATCGCGCACACGGCGCAGCAAGGCATTGGCAACACGCGGCGTGCCGCGGCTGCGCGAAGCGATTTCTTCGGCTGCACTGTCGGCGCAAGGCACTTGCAATATCCCTGCCGAACGTTTCACGATTCCCGACAGCGTGTCCATATCGTAATATTCCATGTGCATATTGATGCCGAAACGCGCACGCAACGGACTGGTCAGCAAGCCGCTTCGGGTGGTAGCCCCCACTAATGTGAAAGGGTTTAAATCGATTTGTATGGAACGTGCGCTCGGCCCCTTATCGATAAGGATATCGATGCGGTAATCTTCCATCGCGCTGTACAGATACTCCTCTACCACGGGCGAGAGGCGGTGTATCTCATCGATAAACAGCACGTCGTTCGATTCGAGCGAGGTGAGAATCCCCGCCAAATCGCCCGGCTTGTCGAGCACGGGACCCGACGTAACTTTAAAACCCACTCCCAGTTCGTTTGCAATAATATTCGACAAGGTGGTTTTTCCCAGTCCGGGAGGGCCATGCAATAGTACATGATCGAGCGATTCGCCGCGCATACGCGCCGCGCTCACGAAAATCTTCAGGTTTTCCACAATCTTGTCCTGACCGTTGAAGCTGTCGAACGAAAGCGGCCTCAGCACGTTTTCGTATTCGCGTTCCTTGTCCTGAATATTTTCGGAACGGTGTATGTCGAAAGTTTCTTCCATAAAACAATTTAGGATGACAAAAATAATGAATTACGGCGAAGAATAAAAATCGATTTTGCTTAGACGATCATTAAAACCTCAAAATTTATGAGTTTGAGGGGCAAGCGTCAAACGGTTCAATGCTTCCGTGTTCCGTTTCAATCCGTCAAACTTCGCCCTTTTCACCGGCGATTTCTTAAATATCCGGTTAAAATCTTTTTGCGTCAGGTTTTGCAGCGCGACCAAATCGAGCGACAAAAATTCTTCCGACGGCACAAATTCGAGCGTATTGTGCGGCTTCGCGTATCGGTTCCACGGACAGGCCTGCTGGCAACTGTCGCAGCCGTAAACGCGGTTTCCTATCGCCGATTCCACTTCTTCGTCCATGTCTTCTTTATTTTCTATAGTTTGATACGAAATACATTTTTTCGCATTCAGCCAATACGGTTTTTCGAGGGCTTTGGACGGACAAGCATCCAAACAGCGGCGGCATTTTCCGCAGGATTGCGCGATGGGATGGTCGTAATCCAATTCCAAATCGACAATGAGTTCGCCAAGAAAAAAATAAGAGCCTTTTCCGGGGGTAACCAGCAAAGTGTTTTTGCCAACAAAGCCCAAGCCTGCACGGGCTGCCCAGAAACGTTCCAGCACGGGCGCCGAATCGACGAAACAGCGACCTTGCGTTTCGGGACGGAGCAAGCGGACGAAATCGAAAAGCAGGTTCAGCTTCCCCCTTACCACATCGTGATAATCCTGTCCGTAAGCGTAATAGGCAAATTGAGGCAGGTCTTCGCGCTGCTTCACCTGCGGGTAGTAGTTGAGCGCAACACAAACGATTGATTTTGCGCCTTCTACCAGCAATCGAGGATCAAGCCGTTTGTCGATGTTCCGTTCCAAATAGGCCATTTTACCGTGGCAATGTTCCGAAATCCACCGCATGTAATCGGTTTTCAAACCGCTGTCTTCGGCGCGGCAAATGCCGCAAGCGTCGAAGCCGAGCGAGAGTGCATGCCATTTTATTTCTTCGGAAAAGGTCATAAAGCCGATGTTTTGTTACGCGAGCGAGAAATCAAGCTGTTTGCGTTCGAGGTTTGCCCGCATCACTTTTATGGCGATGGGTTGTCCCAGACGATATTCGTGTTTGGAGCGGCGACCGACAAGACGGTAATTTTTTTCGTCCAATTCATAAAAATCGTCGTCTAACTCGCGGATCGGCACCAAACCTTCGCACTTGTTCTCGTTGATCTCCACATACAAGCCCCATTCGGTAATGCCCGACACCACGCCGTCGTAAACCTTGCCTATCTTGTCTGACATAAATTCAACCTGCACGTATTTGATGGAATCGCGCTCGGCGTTTGCCGCCAACTGTTCCATTTGCGAACAATGCTTACATTCCTCCTCTAACTCGCCTTGGTTGACGCTGCCGCCGCCGTCCATATACCGCTCCAGCAAACGGTGAACGAGCATATCGGGATACCGGCGTATGGGCGATGTGAAGTGTGTGTAATAATCGAAAGCCAAGCCGTAATGTCCCGCGTTTTTGGTGGAATACACCGCCTTGGCCATGGTACGAATCGCAATGGTTTCGATCAGATTTTCTTCGGGACGCCCCTGTATTTTATCGAGCAACGAATTGATGCTTTTTGCCACATCAACGTTCGTTCCCGTCGTTTTTATGCGGTGTCCGAAACGCAGGATGAACGTGTTGAGCGTGTCTAATTTTTCGGGATCGGGCTGGTCGTGGACGCGGTAAACAAAAGCTTTGGCTTTTTTTCCTTTACCCACTTTTCCCACGGTCTCGGCCGCTATTTTGTTGGCTAACAGCATAAATTCTTCAATAAGGTGGTTGGCTTCCTTCGACTCTTTGAAATAGATGCCCAAGGGTTTGCCGTTTTCGTCGAGGTTGAATTTTACTTCGTACCGCTCAAAATTGATGGCTCCATTGGCGAAACGCTGTGCCCGGAATTGTTTTGCCAACTCGTTCAATGTCAATATCTCCGTACTGAAATCCCCTTTTCCCGTTTCGATGATGGCTTGAGCCTCTTCATAGGTCAGGCGGCTGTTGGAACGGATGACGGTTCGCGCGATGCGGTGTTTTTTGATTTCAGCCTTACTGTTGATGTCGAAAATAACCGAAAAACAGAGTTTTTCCTCGTTCGGGCGAAGCGAACAGATGCCGTTGCTTAAGCGTTCGGGGAGCATGGGCACGGTTCGATCGACCAAATAGACCGATGTGGCGCGTTTTTCGGCTTCCTCGTCGATGATGTCGCCCGGTTTCACGTAATGCGTTACGTCGGCAATATGCACGCCTACCTCCCAAGTATCGTTAGACAGTTTGCGCAGCGAAAGGGCGTCGTCGAAATCTTTTGCATCTTTTGGATCTATAGTGATAGTGAATACGTTACGGAAATCTTCGCGGCGGGCAATCTCGTCATCCGAAATCATATCGGGCGCTTTCTCCGCATATTTCACCACATTTTCGGGATAGGTGTATGGGAGGTTGTACTGCGCGAGGATGGCGTGCATCTCCGTGGTGTTTTCACCCGGTTTTCCCAGCACATCGACCACCTTTCCCACCGGATTGTTGGCTCTTTCGGGCCATTCGACGACTTCCACCAGCACTTTATCGCCGTTTTGAGCGCCGTTCAAATCCTCTTTCGGGATAAAAATATCGTTTGCGAGAAATTTATTATCCATTACGAGGAAGGCATAATGCTTCTGCATATCCAAAGTACCCACGAAGCGGGTCTGCACCCGTTCCAAAATATCGGTAACGATGCCTTCGGTATCGGCGCGTTTGCGTTTGGCGAGCAATTGCACCCGCACGCGGTCGCCGTTCATGGCGTGTTTGGAGTTGCGCTCGGAGATAAAAACCGTGTTGCCGTCGTCGTCGGGAACGAAGAAATTTTTTCCGTTGCTGCGCCGTTCGAAACGGCCTTCGAGAATCAATCCCCGGTTGTTGAAGCGGTATCTTCCGCGCGAGGTTTCCAACAGGATATCCGCGTCGCGCATCTTGTCGAGTACTTTTACCAAAACCCTGCGACCTTCTTCGCCTTTCACGTTAATGGCGGCTGCAATCTGTTTATAATTGAAATGTTTTTCCCTGTTTTTGTTGATAAACTCAAGGACAGAGGCTTGCAAATCCTTCTTTTTGAGTTTATTGCCGGTTGTGGGAATGAATGTTTTCTTAGTCATATTATTGATGTATTTCGATGTTTTAAGATTGAAAAATCTCAAAATTCCATGATTCGGATGTATTGAAATAATTTTCCGAATGAATTATCTTTACAAAGTAACAAAAAATATTCAATCTTTGAGCAGGATAAGTGCAATTCTTTTGAGTTTACGGAATCTTATGACGAAATCTACCTGCCCGCAAGTGAAATCGTTTCGCTATTTTTTTGCATCTTTGCATTTTGGAACTTCGTATCGATGGAAAAGAAAAAAATACTTATCACGGGCGCGAGCGGCTTCATCGGCAGTTTTGCCGTTGAGAAAGCTCTCGAATTGGGCTACGAAACATGGGCGGGAATCCGTTCGGGCAGCAGCCGCGAATATTTGCAGGATGCCCGCATCCGTTTCATGGAGCTGGCTTACGGCGACAAAAACAAATTGGCGTCGCAGCTTCGGCTGTTTGCCGCCGAAAACGGCAAATTCGATTGTATCGTCCACATTGCCGGAGTAACAAAAACCCTTCACCAAAGCGATTTCGACAGGATAAATTTCGAACATTCAAAAAATTTGGCCGACGCCTTAATCGAAACCGATACCATCCCCGCATGTTTCGTTTTCATGAGTAGCCTGAGCGCATTCGGCGCCGGCGACGAAAAAGGCTATGCGCCCATTTCGCCGAACGACACGCCGCACCCGGATACCCTGTACGGCAAAAGCAAACTCAAAGCGGAACAATATCTGCAAAGCCTGCCCGATTTTCCCTATATCATCCTTCGTCCGACGGGCGTTTACGGCCCCCGCGACAAAGATTATCTTGTCCTGATGAAAACCGTGCAACGCGGATTGAACGTGAGTGCGGGTTTCCGCAAGCAAATCCTCACGTTTATTCACGCGGAAGATTTGGTGCGGGTTATCTTTCTTTGTATCGAGAAAGGCGTCCTTCGAAAAGCCTGTTTTGTGGCCGATGGCGATGTTTACACCGATACCGAGTTTAACCTTATCGTGCAGAACGCGCTGGGAAAGAAACGGGTGTTGCGCTTGCCCATTCCCCTTTTCGTCATAAAACCCATGGCATGGGTTTGCGAAAAAATCGGCGGCATAACCGGCAAGCCACCTACGTTGAACACCGACAAATACCGCATCATGAAACAACGGAATTGGAATTGCGATGTCTCTGATCTGAAATCGGATCTCGGCTTCAATCCCCGTTACCGCTTGAAGGAAGGGGTGGAAAATACGGTGGCGTGGTACAAAAAGGAGGGCTGGCTGTGAACAGAGGTCAATCGGGGCGAATTTCCGATAAAATTTCGTTCTCAACGTCCCTGCTTTCGTCCGAAAGGTTAATCCATTGCATATTTTTATCTTTTTTAAACCATGTGAGCTGCTTGCGAGCGTAATTGCGGCTGTGTTGCTTTATCTTCTCGACGGCGAAATCGAGCGTGCAATTCCCGTCTAAATAATCGAAAAGTTCTTTGTATCCTACCGTATTGAGGGAGTTGAGGTGTTTGAGGGGATAAAGGCGGCGGGCTTCTTCCAACAGACCTTTGGCCATCATTTCGTCCACACGGCGGTTGATGCGGTCGTACAATTCTTCGCGCGGGCGCGTGAGTCCTATTTTCACGATGCGGAAAGGCCGTTCTTTTCGAGGATGGGTGCGGAGAGACGAGTAGGGTTTTCCCGACATCAGACAAATTTCGAGCGCATGAATCACCCTTTTCGGATTTTTTAAATCCACCTGATGGTAAAACACAGGATCGAGGATTTTCAACTCTTGGCGGATGGGGTCGAGGCCTTCGGCGCGGTAACGTTCGTTTAATTGACGGCGCAAATCTTCGTCGATGGTGGGAATTTCGTCAATCCCGTTGCAAACGGCGTCGATATAGAGCATTGAGCCTCCGGTCATGACGACGGTCGGGTGTTTTTCAAAAAGATTTTGCAGCAACGCTATGGCATCCTCTTCGTATTGGCTGGCGCTGTAATATGCGTCGAGCGCCAGTGTACCGACAAAAAAATGCGGCGCCCGGCTCAATTGAGCAGCGTCGGGCGCGGCTGTTCCTATGATCATATCCCTGTAAATCTGGCGTGAATCGGCGGAAAGTATCGGGCATTGCAGTTTTTCGGCGATGCGGATGCTCCATTCGGTTTTACCGACTCCGGTAGGACCCGGAAGCACAAGGAGGGTGTTCATTTGGCGGTGATTAACAGATCATTAAAAGAAATCGCCCTCGTTTGATTCCAACGGAACATCGTCCAAGCCGTCGAAGTCGAAGCCTTCGCGGTCGAGCTCGTCGGCGTTGAATCCCTCGTCGCCGAAAAAGGCCTCTCCCAAATCGGAGGAGGATGTGTCGGCTTTTACATCTTCAAACTGGATGAACTGAGGGGGAGCTTCGCCTTCCGACAAGCTGACAACCGGTTTATCCAAGTGTTTACCGGTGATGATTTCCGACAATTCGATATACAGAGCGCGTTCGGTAAGATAATCGAAGACAAACATCAGTTTTTGTTTTTCGTCTTCCAAATAATCGCCCAGCACGCAATCTTCCATAACGTATGAATCCTCATCGGATGACGAACCCATTTCCACCAATGTAATCTCGATGCGTCTGCGCCAATCGTCGTCGCAAATGAAAAACGAAGTCATTTCTTTATCGGTATAACCCGTGGAGGCTATAATCGCCTCAAAAAAATCGTGAAAAGTAGCGTCGGAGTCTATTTTTATTTCCCTTTTAAAATTATCGACTTCGTCGGACAATATTAAAAACCTGAAAACCATAACTTTATCTTTTTGCTTGTTTTTACTTGTACCAAAGGTAGTAAAAAGTTTGAAAAACAAAAAAGACCGCTCTATTTTTTGATTCGAAAAAAGTGTCGAGTTTGTTTCTCAATCCTGTTTTTTCAAAGTCATGCGGCGATTGACGACGGGAGGTATTTCGTTGTCGTAATGCGTTACGTAAATCAATGATTTTTCCGGCGAACAATAGGCGGAGATGATGTTGTTCACGCGGATTTTATGGTTCATATCGAGCCCGTGCAACGGCTCGTCCATAATCAGCAGATCGGGTTTCTTCACAAAAGCACGCGCCAGCAGGACGAGCTGCCGTTCTCCGGTCGAGACATTCAGAAACGACGCTTCTTTCAGGTATTCAATACCAAGCATCCGCATCCATTGCAAGGCAAGGTTCTGTTGTCGGGCATTGCTCGATCGGGGCGACCCGATGATATCGAAGAAGCCCGATGCAACCACTTCGAGGCAAGTGATGTTTTTCCGGTAATAGGTTGTCAGTTCGGGTGAAACGAATCCGATACGGCTTTTTACTTCCCAAATGCTCTGTCCCGCCCCCCGTTTACGGTCAAACAACGTGATATCGTTGGCATAGGACTGCGGGTTGTCGCAAAAAATGAGGCTCAGCAGGGTGGATTTTCCCGAACCGTTCTCGCCCTGCAGTAGCCATTTCTCGCCACGGCGCATCGTCCAGTTCAGTTTTTCGAGGATCGTTCTGTTGCCGTATTTTATCCGCACGTTCTTAAATACGAGTACGTTTTCAAAATCGCTGCTTCCCGATTCGTTTCCCGAAGGGAAGCCGATTTCGGGGAATTTTTTGTCAAACAGTTCGCCCATAAAACTTTCGTCTTTAAGAAAACCTTCACAGTTGCGGGGAGGAAGCAACAATCCGTCCTTCACGGGCAAGACCCGCGTTGTTATCGGCGGTACATCCGACGGATTGGAAACCACGGCTACAATTTGTACTTTTTCCAAACAGGCAAGCCTGTCGAACATCTCGTTCAGCACGCAACGCGATTCCGCGTCGAGACCGATATAGGGATTGTCCAATATCAGCACGCGGGGCTTCGACAGCAGCGACAAAACGATGAGCGTTTTCCGTAACTCGCCGCTCGACAGCATATTGATGCGTTTGTCCATCCATTCGTTTACGCCGAAGAGGGCGGTGAGTTTGTCGCCGACACCCTCTTCGGCGTTGGCGCGGGCAAAAACATCCCTCACAAAAGGCGCCGTTTGCTGGTCGCCCGTGTTCCAGCGTTGTTGGTAATAGCTGCGGCTGACATCAACGAAAGTATAGATGTTCGTGAAAGCCACATACTTGGCTATTTCACTTATTTTTGCGCCGTTTCGGCACCGGATTTCACCCGTACGCAGGGCGTGCTTACCCATTACGATGTCAATCAGGCGGCTTTTGCCCGCGCCGTTAGGCCCGATAATGGCCCAATGTTCCCCTTCTTTTATGTCCCAATTTATGGGTTGTGAAAAAATGCGGGAAGCAAAAACGGGGCACACATTTTGTACCGATAGAATAGATGTATCCACGTTGTTCTTTATTTTTATGCCTGAAAATCAATGTTTGTTCAAAAATTTCCGCCCAAAGATAGCAAAATATTTCTCTGCCGACGACATCGGCTTTGAATTTCATTCGAGATAAAGAAAAGGACAAAAGCACATTTTTTTGCTATTTTTCTAAGAAATATATTGCACGATTCGGATTTTTACACTACTTTTGCAACACTTTTCCGAAAGGGAAATAAAAATTCTTCAGTAGCTCAGTCGGTTAGAGCATCTGACTGTTAATCAGAGGGTCGTTGGTTCAAGTCCAACCTGAAGAGCGAAAAGCAGGCACAAGGCCTGCTTTTTTTGTTTGGGCTAAGCAACAAAATTCCGATTGGATGCGTTTATTTGTTTCTAAGGCGTCTTGATGCGCCAACAGATTTATTGTATCTTGAAAATGAAGAAAAAAGTACTCATCACTTATAGCCTTGCGCCCGAAGGAATAGAGGATTTGCTGAAACGAAGCGACAAATACGAAGTTACCCTTCCCGAAAAAGGAACTTCTTTCCGGCGCGGGCAGGTACTCGCAATGATTCCCGATCATCATGTTCTGATTCCCAATTTCAGTTTTTATACCGATAAAGAAATCATGGACACAGGCTCTCGTTTGGAGTTGATTTCCAACTATGCGGTGGGCTTCAACAACATCGATGTGGAATACGCGACAAAAAAGGGCATCGCCGTTACTAATACGCCCCAGTCAGTGCTCGAACCCACCGCCGAATTTGCGTTCGGACTATTGCTCGACGCCGGGCGGCGCATCAGCTATTACGACCGAAAAATACGCATACCGCACGCCGTAAATTGGGAGGTGAACAGCGATGTGGGGCAGCCCTTCTTCGGACAAACGCTCGGCATTATCGGCATGGGGCGCATCGGTCAGGCCGTGGCGCGGCGTGCGGTGGCTTCGGGCTTGCACATCCTCTATCACAACCGCTCGCGATTGGACGAAGCCATCGAAAAATTGTATAGGGCAAGCTACGTTTCCTTAGACGAATTGTTGCGCAAATCCGATTATATTTCACTCAACGCCCCGTCCACCCCCGAAACCTATCACCTGATTGGTGCTGCGGAATTTGAGAAGATGAAGCCTACGGCTGTTTTTGTAAATACCGCACGGGGAAATTTGGTCGATGAAAAAGCCTTGGCCGAAGCGCTGCGCGAAAAACGCATCTTTGCCGCCGGATTAGATGTTTATGAAAACGAACCGAAGGTCTATCCCGGCTTGTTGGAACTCGACAACGTCGTGCTGACCCCGCATGCCGGAACGAAAACTAAGGAAGCCCGCATCGAGATGGCTCGCGAGTGCATCCGCAACATCATTGGGTTCTACGAAAAAACATATCCCGTGTCAAAAGTCAATTAACGCACAAAAAATCCATGACAAAAGAAAACGTCAAAGAACAGCTTGCCTCCTACGGAAGTCCCGAAAGAGCCTCACATTCAAAGCATTTTTTCAAAACCGGCAAAGGACAGTACGGCGAGGGCGACCGATTTTTCGGCGCAAGCGTTCCCGAAATCCGTTCGGTAGCAAAACAACACAAACACATCCCTTTCCCCGAACTCGAAAAGCTGTTGCACGACGAAATGCACGAATGTCGCCTCTGTGCATTGGTTATCCTCGTGGAAAGGTTCAAAAAGGCAGACGAAAAAACGCGGGAGCTAATCTATGATTTCTACCTTGCCAACACCTCCCGCATCAACAACTGGGATTTGGTGGACTTGTCGTGTCGCGATATTGTGGGCGAATGGCTGTCAGATAAAGACCGTTCGCCTCTGTACCGCCTTGCCGCGAGCGAATCGCTCTGGGAACAGCGCATCGCGGTAGTTTCTACCTTCGCTTTTATCCGGAAAAACGATTTTGAAGACGTCGTCAGACTGTCGGAACAATTCCTCACACACAAGCACGACCTTATACACAAGGCTTGCGGCTGGATGTTGCGCGAAGCAGGCAAACGCGACGAAACGCTATTGCTCCGTTTTCTTGACAAACACGCCCCGCAGATGCCGCGAACCATGCTCCGGTACGCTATCGAAAGGCTTTCTCCCGAACGGCGCAGCCATTACATGTCTGTATAACAGGAGATACTTTTTCTCCACCAATGTAGGAAAAGGATCTACGAAATACGCAACTGTTTTGTCGCTTTTTTTGCGGTAGGATATGAACCAAATCATTTGTGAAAATGTTTTAGGAGTGAAGGTTTTAATAAACCAAAAACAAATAATTTATTTTAAAATTAAAATTAAAAAATCATTATGAGAAAATTTAAAGCATTATTTATTGTTGCAATGTTTGCCGTAACGGCTATGGTTAGTGCACAAAGCACCTCTTTCGGCGTCAAAGGCGGATTGGGAATATCCAATCTTTATGGCGGAGACGTTGAAAATGCAAAAGCAATCATCGGTTTCAATATCGGTGTTTTCGGCGATTACGAATTTGCTCCCGGCGTGGGCATCCAATCAGGGCTCTCTTACGTAACCAAAGGTGCGAAATATACCGATACCGAGGATAATGAAAGTGCCAGTGTAAATTATGGCTATTTGCAATTGCCCGTGCACTTTGCCTACAAAACCGAAGTTACTCCCGGCACCCGGATCGTGTTCCATGCAGGGCCTTATGCCGCTTATGCTCTTTCGGGGAAAATGAAATACGGTTCGATAAGTGTTGATATCTTTGACAAAGACGTGATGACGGATGGAGTATTTAAACGTTTCGATGCAGGTCTCGGCCTTGGCGTGGGCGCCGAATTTGGACGCATTGTTGTCGATCTCGGATGGGATATGGGTTTGTTAGAGGTCGCAAAAGACTCTGAGGTTAAGAACCAAAGCGGGTACCTTTCCATAGGATACAAGTTCTAAACCGAGAAAAAGACTGTACAATAACTCTTGTATAAAAGGAAGATGCCGTTTGCCTTTCGGGGTAAGCGGTATTTTCTTTTTCAAACAATAAGGATTCCGCACCTTCGCTATTTCGCAGGAAATAATTATCTTTGCGTTTCGAAATCGGGAAAGGCCCGGTTCAATCATTGACGATGGCACAGCAACATGCTTCGATAAACATAAAAAACAAACGCGCCTCATTCGACTACGAATTGGTGGAAACCTACACGGCCGGCATCGTGCTCACCGGAACGGAAATAAAATCCATCCGGTTGGGAAAAGCCAGCTTGGTGGATACATTCTGCATGTTTGAAAAAAACGAACTCTGGGTGCGGAACATGTACGTCGCTGAATATTTTTACGGTACCTACAACAACCACAATGCGCGGCGCGACCGTAAATTGTTGCTCAACCGCAACGAATTGCGAAAGCTCACGCGGCAGACCAAAGAAACCGGATTTACCATTGTTCCTACCCGCCTGTTTATCAACGAAAAAGGATTGGCTAAATTAGTTATCGCGGTGGCGAAAGGCAAAAAGCAATACGACAAGCGTCAAGCCTTGAAGGAAAAAGAAGACAAACGGGCAATGGACCGGATGTTCAAAAAATAATCAATCGGGAGGAATTTTATGAATTTCCTGAAAGAAATATTCATTCCCGGTTTCAAAAAATCGGGGCGCACGGCCGGATGGCTGTTGAAAATCATATTGCCCGTATCGCTTGCCGTGCGGCTGATGAATTATTACGGCATCTTGGCTTACATAGCCGATTTCCTGAACCCCGTATTCATCCATCTGGGGCTGCCCGGAAGCACGGCTATTGTATTTATTACCAGTATATTTCTCCCCTTATATGCGCCCTTGGCGATTATAATCTCAATGCCGGTATCGCTTCGGGAACTGACGATATTGGCTCTGATGTGCCAGACCTCGCACAACCTCCCCGTCGAGAGCGCCATTCAAGCGAAAACCGGAACGCCGTTTTGGGCGATGGTCGCCTTGCGCATATCTATGAGCATTATTATAGGTCTGGTTTTGAACCTGATCCTGCCACAAAATATGGGGATGCCCCTCTTTTCTCAGACGCATATCGAGAGCATCGGCTCGTTGGGCGATTTGTTTGCGGCATGGCTCACAAACGGCATACGCATGGCTTTGCTGATATTCTTTATCGTGGCGGCCTTGAACATCCTCTATCGTTTGTTGGAAAAATACAACCTGATTGATAAACTCTCGAAAACCGTTGAGCCGGTACTGAAAATCTTCGGACTGCCCGGCAACGTGGCTTTTCTCTGGCTGATCGGCTACATCGTGGGGTTAGCTTACGGCGGAGCGCTGATGATGGATCATTTGGATGAAGGAAAAATATCGCGTTCAGACGTTCACCTGCTCAATTACCACTTGGCCGTCTCACATTCCATCCTCGAAGATAACCTCCTGTTCGTTGCGCTCGGCGTATCGGTCTGGTGGATTTTGGGAACAAGACTGATTGCCGCCGCTATTGTGGTGTGGACGAAGAAATTAACGATAAAATTTGCACGAAACAGGAAAGCGACTATGATGACGGTTGCCGACTCGTGAAAAAAGCGCAACATAAAACAGAAGATGATGAAAAAAGATATAAAAAGCTTATTGGAATCCCGTATCCTTGTCCTCGACGGAGCTCTGGGTACGATGTTTCAAAAATATAACCTCAACGAAAAAGATTTTCGCGGCGACAAATTCGCTCATATACAGGGGCAGTTGAAAGGAAATAACGACCTCCTCTGCTTGACGCGCCCCGATTTGGTCGGCGAAATCCACAGCCAATACTTGGACGCAGGGGCTGATATTATCACCACCAACTCTTTCGGTTCAAACCGCATTTCTCAGGCCGATTACGGCACTGAGGCTTATGTTCGCGAACTCAACCTTGCCGCAGTG
>JAISUH010000083.1 GCA_031272205.1 Dysgonamonadaceae bacterium
TATTTCGCTACAAAATTAATAAAAACATTGGAAATAAAATCATTTTCAATTTTCAACTTTCAATTTTCAATTTAATAAATAAATTTCAAACTAATGGAAAACTTAATCGACAGAGTAAAGAACATTATTGTAACTCCTAAGACGGAGTGGCTAAAAATTGATGCGGAAAACTCGCCGCATGTAAAGGTCTGCACGACCTATGTAGCGCTTTTGGCGCTGATTCCGGCAGTAGCTTCATTAATCGGCTATTGGTTAATTGGATCGCATGGCGTTCACATCTTCAAATGGGGGCTGTATCATGCTGTTCTGCAATATCTTCTGATGGTTGGCGGAACTTATGTTACCGCTTATGTGATCGACGCATTGGCTCCGAATTACGGAGCGCAAAAAAGCCTCGATAAAGCGTATTCGCTTGTGGCTTACGCCTATACGCCGACAATGGTGGGAGGTATTTTCTACCTCATCCCTGCGCTGTCGTCTTTGGCTTCGATTGCTGCACTTTACAGCCTGTATCTGCTTTACATCGGGCTTCAACCGATGATGAAACAGCCTGCCGACAAGACAACGTCATATTTTGTCGTTTCGCTGTTGGTATTTTTGGTAGCGTTTGTAGTGGTATCGCTTGTTCTGGGAGCAATCTTAGGCCTGTTGCTGATTGGCAGCGCTTCGGCGTACAGTTTCTTCTAACAATCAACTAAAAATCACGAATTACGGGCGGGTTCGCCCGCTCGTAATTTGTATCACCTTGTTTCATAAATGAAAACGATGGAAGATAAAAACAACTATCGGGAAGATGACCGTCCGGATGACGACAAAGTCATTTACATCCCCGACAAGGAATACCACAGCCTTATGCAGTCGTTCCGCAAATTGGAAGAGGCGCAAAAAGCCTTTCATGAAATAAGGGACAGCGAAGCTACCGAACCTGAAAATTAAGGGTCAATTATCCTTTACGAAATACCGTTCGACGGTATAGACGTGGAGCGCCGCGTCTATACAAAACACCGTGTGACACTGTGCATCCTCTGTGAAACACGGTGTTTCTTTTTTTGCCTTTGCAGCCAAAAAACTCATTCCATTTTTGCAATTATCGAAAAAACCCTTTTTCTTCCTTTGGAATGAGCGGGGAAAATTGTATTTTTGCATTTTTCAGAATACAACGATTATGAAGAGCGTGACAATCAAAGATAAAGAGTTTGGTATTTTTATCGAATCGAAAGAAATTGAACGGAGCATCGAACAGGTTTCGCAAAAAATCAACGCCGACCTGAAAGATCAAAATCCGATATTTGTCGCCATTCTCAACGGAGCTTTCATGTTTGCCGCAGAATTGATGAAGCGCGTTTCCATCCCTTGCGAAATCACATTTGTGCGTTTGGCATCGTACCGGGGCACAAGTTCCACCGAAAACGTGAAGGAGGTGCTGGGCTTGAACGAAAGCATCGAGGGACGCACCATTGTTATCGTGGAAGACATTGTCGATACAGGCAATACCATGGCTGCACTATTGAAACAATTTGAGGCGATGAACCCGAAGGAAATACGAATCGCTTCGCTGCTGTTCAAACCCGAAGCGTTGAAGAAAGACATCAAACTCGATTACGTCGCCCTCGAAATCCCCAGCGATTTTATCGTCGGATACGGATTGGACTACGACGGATACGGACGCAACCTCAACGACATCTACAAATTGAAGTCGTAAAGGCACACACCCCGCGAAAATGAGTCGCCTCGGTCGTTTTCTATGGACAGGAAAGTCCAAACGGACTTTTCAAAAATACAGATTCACACACTGAACTAATACAAGATAAAATGGATAAAAAAAACGAAAATCAGATTCAGATTGAGCTATCGGACGAGGTGGCACAGGGCGTATATTCTAATTTGGCCATCATTTCGCACTCCTCATCAGAGTTCGTCGTCGATTTTATACGCATTGTACCGGGTGTACCCAAAGCGAAAGTAAAATCCCGCATCATCCTCACCCCCGAACACGCAAAAAGGCTGCTCTTTGCACTGAAAGACAACGTCGAAAAGTTTGAAAAATCAAACGGAAACATTCACATAGGCAACGACCCAGGCGGCTTTTTCCCTCCGATTGGCGGAATGGGACAGGCTTAAAAATAAAGAACTTGAAGGTCGCAAACACACAAACACGAAGAAAAATGATTTACAAACTATCTGACCTTACAAAAAAAATAGATGAAGCCATAGCAGGGCTTCCTTTAGGTACCGAGCCTCAGACGATGTTTGAGCCCATAAGGTATATCCTGTCGCTGGGGGGGAAACGCTTGCGTCCGGTTTTGGCGCTCATGGCGACCAATCTGTTTAGCAACGACATCAAACAAACGATGGATGCTGCTCTCGCCATTGAGGTTTTTCATAATTTCAGCCTGCTGCATGACGATTTAATGGACCGTTCGGAACTGCGCCGCGGACAAAAAACGGTGCATAAAAAATGGAACGACAATGTCGCCATCCTCTCCGGCGACGCAATGCTCATCGAGGCCTACAAATTAATTGCAAAAGTTCCCCAAAATCTGCTGCCGGAAATATTGGAACTGTTTTCACAAACGGCCTTGGAAGTATGCGAAGGCCAGCAATTCGATATGGATTTCGAAACGCGCTTGGACGTTACCGAGACCGAATACATCAACATGATACGCCTGAAAACCGCTGTGCTGCTCGCTTGCGGCTTGAAAATGGGCGCGATCATCGCCAAAGTGCCGGTACAGGACGCCGATCTGCTGTATCAATTCGGCATCAATATAGGCTTGGCTTTCCAACTGAAAGACGACTTGTTGGACGTATATGGAGACCCCAAAACCTTCGGCAAAAAAATCGGCGGGGATATCTTGTGCAACAAAAAAACCTACCTGCTGATAAAAGCCTTGAAACACGCGCGGGGAAAGCAAAAAACGGAACTCTATAACTGGATTACGGCTACCGATTTCGATCCGGAGGCGAAAATTGATGCTGTTAAAAAAATATATAATGACTTAAATTTAATGCATATTACGCAAAATTTCATCGAAAATTATTATCTTGCGGCCTTGGACTGTTTATCAGGAGTTGAGGTGGGCGATGACAGGAAGAAAGAACTGCTCTCGTTAGCCGAAAACTTAATGTATCGAGAAAAGTAAAAATTAAGCGCAATAACCCATGCCTTACCGCAGATTACCGAACACCGACAGTTCCCGCCTTAAGGCGTTGAAAACAGCCATTGAGAAATCGGCCGGAACTCGTTTTCAAGACCTCGCCATATCCGTTGCGACATTGGACGAGGCCAAGAAAATTGTGCTCCAGATGGAACGAGCCTGCACCCGATATCAACAAACATTAGACACGCAAATAAACGCCAATAAACTATTCCAAAATAAAGTCAGGAACGCCCGAATGTACATATCTCATTTTGTACAGGTGCTTTATTTATGCGTTATCCGCTCTGAAATCAAAGCCGGGCATTTGGAACTTTACGGATTGCAGGACGCCAACATGCTGGTACCCGACTTATCATCCAACGAGTCACTGCTCAATTGGGGCGAAAAAATTATCCGGGGCGAGAGCCAACGGATATCAAAAGGAGGCGTCCCCATCTATAATCCGTCCATCGCGAAAGTGAACGTTATGTTTTCGATGTTCAAAGAAGGTTATCAGGTACAGCAACTTTACCAGAAATCCACCGCGCGTATGCAGGCCGAAGTGGCTCAACTGCGTAGCGAAGCCGACCGAATTATCTTCAACATTTGGGAAGAAGTAGAAAAACACACGATGAATTTGCCGGTGGAAACACGTCTCGACGAGAACCGCAAATACGGTCTGATTTACTACTACCGGAAAGAAGAAACCGTTGAATGAAGCTCATAGATACTCACGCCCACCTGTTCGCCGACGAATTTAAGGACGACCTCGCCAATGTAGTGAATCGGGCAAAACAGGCAGGCGTTCAATGTGTCATCCAACCGAATATCGATGCCGAATCGATAGAGGCTCTGAAAAACAGCGTACGCGAATATCCCGATTTTTTTATCCCGATGATGGGCTTGCACCCGACCAGCGTAGCGGAAGATTGGCGGCAACAACTCGATACCGTTGGCGAAGAACTGAGCCGGACCAAATACATCGCCGTTGGCGAAATCGGCCTCGACTTGTATTGGGATCGAACTTTTGAGCAAGAGCAAATCGAAGTGTTTGAGACCCAATTGAAATGGAGCGCCGAGAAAAACCTGCCCGTATCCATACATTCCCGCAACGCGATTTGGGAAGTCTGCCGTTCGATAAAAAAAGTAGGCATCGCTTCTCTGCGCGGCATTTTCCACAGTTTTGGCGGGAACGTCGAAGAATTGGACGCCATACTCGATTTGAAAAACTTTCATATCGGCATCAACGGCGTGGTTACGTTCAAAAAATCGGGCTTATCGGAAACCTTGCAGCATTGCGACTTGTCGCATATCGTGTTAGAAACCGATTCGCCCTACCTCGCCCCCGTTCCCTATCGCGGCAAACGCAACGAATCGGCCTACTTAAAAGAAATCGTGCAAAAATTATCGGAGATTTACGGCAAAACTACCGAAGAAATCGCCAATATCACCACAGAAAATGCAAAACAGGTTTTTGGGATTTAGGATGAAACACTCGTAGTGGTAAAATTCATATTTGGTGTCGATAAACAAATCCCCCTTTTGGCTTGTTATTATGTGCGAAAATGAATGCACCTTTGCATTTCGGTTCCAAAACATCAATTGAATTATGCAGCAAAACAACATAGAGGCAACAAAAAAGAAACCCGGCGAGTCCGATCAGGACAGTTTATTAAACAATTTAACAACAACGGATTACAAATACGGGTTTGAGACCAAGGTTCAAACGGAACTCATCGAAAAGGGGCTCAACGAAGACATTATCCGACTGATTTCCTCCAAAAAGGAGGAACCCGAATGGCTTTTGGAATTTCGGCTGAAAGCCTATCGCCACTGGCTGACGATGGATCTGCCCCAATGGGCGCACCTGAGCATTCCCAAAATCAATTATCAGGACATCATCTACTATGCCAACCCTACTCAAAAGAAGACCGGGCCGAAAAGCCTCGAAGAAGTGGATCCCGAACTGTTGAAAACCTTTGAGCGGCTCGGCATTCCGCTCGAAGAGCAAAAACAGCTTTCGGGGGTAGCCGTAGATGCCGTAATGGACAGCGTATCGGTAAAGACTACGTTCAAGGAAACTTTGGCTGAAAAAGGCGTCATATTCAGTTCGTTCAGCGAGGCGGTGAAGCAACACCCCGATTTAATTCGCAAATATTTGGGAACGGTGGTTTCTTACAGAGACAATTTCTATGCCGCCCTCAATTCGGCTGTATTTAGCGACGGCTCCTTTGTTTACATCCCGAAGGGCGTTCGCTGCCCGATGGAACTATCGACCTACTTCCGCATCAATGCCGCCAAGACCGGCCAATTTGAGCGCACGCTCATCGTCGCCGACGACAACGCATACGTGAGCTACCTCGAAGGTTGCACTGCCCCAATGCGCGACGAGAATCAGCTACACGCTGCCATCGTGGAGATTATCGCTCACGAAAATGCCGAAGTGAAATACTCAACCGTGCAGAATTGGTATCCGGGCGACAAAGAAGGCCGTGGCGGGGTTTACAATTTCGTTACCAAACGCGGTATCTGTAAGGGAAATCATTCGAAAATATCGTGGACGCAAGTCGAGACCGGCTCGGCCATCACGTGGAAATACCCGTCCTGCATCCTCGCAGGCGACAATTCCGTCGGCGAATTTTATTCGGTTGCCGTAACCAACAATTTCCAGCAGGCCGACACCGGAACCAAAATGATTCACCTCGGTAAAAACACCCGCAGCCGCATCGTTTCAAAAGGAATTTCGGCGGGAAGCAGCCAAAACAGCTACCGGGGACTGGTAAAAATCGCGAAGAGAGCCGATAACGCCCGCAACCACTCGCAATGCGACAGCCTGCTGCTGACCGATCGTTGCGGCGCACACACCTTTCCCCATATTGACGTGCAAAATCCCACGGCGATTATGGAACACGAAGCTACCACCTCGAAAATCAGTGAAGACCAGATTTTTTACTGCAATCAGCGCGGATTGGGCGAAGAAGAAGCCGTAGGCTTAATCGTGAACGGTTACGTGAAAGAAGTCGTGAATAAACTCCCGATGGAATTTGCTGTAGAGGCGCAAAAATTGCTTCAGATCAGTCTGGAAGGAAGCGTGGGGTAAATCTTTTTGCGTTTTACAAAGACTTTCGCGCGTTTTGTTTTGCAAACAACGGTCATAAATGAATTTTTTTTTGTAACTTGCGCCCGTTTTTCAAAAAAGGTATTCCGGAGAGGTGCTCGAGTGGTTGAAGAGGCACGCCTGGAAAGCGTGTAAGCTCCTAAAGGGCTTCACGGGTTCGAATCCCGTCCTCTCCGCAAATAAGCAAAAATAATTTAAAAGGTTAATAATTATTGACTAAAACTTTAACTTAAAACACCCAAAAAGTTCCTGAAAAGGTGCCTTTTTGGGTGTTTTGTTTTGTGCCTTCCGGCGCTATCAAAATAAGTTACAAAAAAATCTTTGACTACAATGAGGCTGCACTTAATTCAGTCCCCATTTTCTTTATAGCTGTCAGTATTTTATTCGTGGTTCTTTCTCCAGCGAAAGCTGCTCCGCTTTTATATTGCCTCATTTTACTTTCATTAATACCTGCGTACTGGGCAAACTTACTGACATTAATCCAGTCAAAATAATTAAAAAAAGAAGCTATATCAAATTTAAAAGTTACCTGCAAATCAGTAAATTCATTTGGTATTGTGCCTGTTTCTTCTTTTATCATTTCTTTTGCCTCATCTATGCTTTGCATAAAATCAACTTTTGCAGACTCAACGCTTTCACCATATCCTCCAAAGCTATGATTATTTATTTCCTGCTCCGAATAGATGGAATATAGCCCGTCACTGCCTTTTTCTACAATAGCCGTTACTTTCATATTCTTTTTTTTATTTAGGATAAAACTGAAAATTCTTATTGATATGGAATTACAGAACATAAGAAAGAGCAAAGGTTATATCCCTGCTTTCTTCCTGATGCTTTTTTCCGTGCCTTTTGGTATTTCTTGGCTGTCATGTCGTGGAACTACAAAAGTTTTACCCGTTATGGATGAAAACCATTGGTCATGCCGGCCACCATGACTGACAAAGTAACAACCATTTGCTTTTAACACCTTTTTTAGTTCTGATGTTTTCATATCTCAGAGAACTTTTACGCCACAAAAGTAACATATTCGTTACTATTCACCAAACATAAAAGTGCCCATTTTGCTACTTTAACATAAATGAGTGTCAAGGGCAAGTTTTGTATATTAAAGACCGTCTATTATCAATAAATTCGATATTAGAGTTTTAAAAACACCCAAAAAGTTCCTGAAAAGGTGCCTTTTTAGGTGTTTTGTTTTGTGCCTGATTTCGTTCAAATAGAGTCGGTTTCAATGGCTGTTTCGATTAATTTGCCGTCGCGCATAATGTATTCTTTACTGGGAATCCAGTTCGAAGATCCCGGAAGAATCATGCGAATGGGTATATTTTTCCTATTGTTTCCAACGTTGATTTGAATATGCTTTTTATACAGCATAGGAAATTTGAAATCTGCCGAATAACAGCTTCCAACTTTGATTCGGATATGCTTTTTATAGTCATCCAAGCGATCGGAAATCTCAATCCGTTTTCCAGCCGGCACAGCAATTTCCACTTCCAATCCCTGCATGCGAAAGCCCTGAGAGAAAGGAACCTCGAAAAATTCGGGCAATAACAATAACGAATCTTGCTGACGGATGGCGTAGGTAAAATCCGATGTGAAACGCTCCGCTTCTTTCGAGTTGTGTCCCGAACAGAGCGCCATGGTGAGTACGTGATACAATGAATCTTTGCTCTCAACAATGTTCAGGCTAATGTTGTCGAAAAGCAAGGAATCTTCGTTTTCGGTGTAATAAGGCAGTCCCGAAATATCACTCCCGTCGCCAAAAGAAGCTCGGATGCCGTAATAACTGGATGCGTACGATTCCATATCCACGTAAAGTTTATTTCCGGTTGGCTGTGTGATCATTACGGTTTGTGTTGACGAACATTCCGCTTTGAATTTATCCAACAGTTTAAATGTAAGCATCAATCCTGAAACAACTCCCAGCACCCAAAGCGAAAGCGCCACATAGCCAATCACGGGATACGATTTGGCGCCTGCTATCCGGCGAACAAGCCACAATACGGAAGCAACAGCAGGGATGCCGAGAAGCAATACGATGGATAGCCACAATAGTGTGGTTTCAAAGCCTTTATCGATAACCAAAGACTGCAAATGCACCAGGCTCACGCCTGCGAAAAGGCAGGATACAAACGCAACGACAATCAAAACGGCGAAGATACTCACCAATCCGAAAAACATAATTTTCAGAAACACGATAATCGCCGAAAGACATCCCGAACGTTGCGGTTGCTCCACCGCGTAATGCTTTTTGGGAGTTATTGTCTTAGGCGGTTCGGGCGGCATGTTTGCCGACAACGGATGCGTCTCGCCATAATTAGACGATTGTGCCGCCATATTTTGCTCCACCGGAGAATTTTCGTTCGAAACCTCATTCTCCATTTTGCTTTTTACGTTGGCTACATTGTCACTCACGGCTGAACGAATGGATTTTATGTACTCTTCTTCCCCCATCATTTCCAACTTCTGCTTCACAGATGTCGCTTTGGGTATAATCACCCAAAGCACGATGTAAGCCAAAACCATGCTGGCGTTTATGCCGAAGTTAAAATCAACCCTGTCGAACACGCGATTCCACGGAAAAAACAGGAATATGCCAAACAAATTGATAATCAATGGCAACAGGAATATAAGTCGAGGAATCCACGAATCGATTTTGAAATAAACGGCGATACCGCCGCACACACCTCCCAGAATCTTATCGCCGGGATTGCGGTAAAGTCGTTTTGTGATGTTCGACTCCAAAGGCATCGGTTTCAAGACAATCCACAACAGTAAATAGATCCAGAACAACAAACTGAACGACAAGATAAAAACGAGCCGGATAAAAGAAGGATCGGTTCCCAAATAATGCGCAATACCACTGCAAACGCCACCCAGAATCTTGTCGTTGGTATTGCGGTAAAGGTGTCTTTTTTCGGCTGTTTCTCCCGAAGTTTTTTCGTGTGTCTGATTGTTTTTTTCGGTTTCGGGCTGCCCTGCCGATGCTTTTTCGCTTTTTGGAGAGGCCGATTCTTCAAAATCCGAATCGAAATCTTCGGGACGGCCAATGCTCGCTACAATCGTCTCCACATCCTCATCGGTAATACATTCGATACCCAGTTTCAAGCGGTTGCCAAACAACTCGGCGATGCGGTTTTCGATATCGTTCACAATCTCCGCGCCGTCTTCTTCCCGCGCGAAATAACATTCCAATTTTTCGATGTATTGCTTCAGGATTTCATAAGCCGTCTCCTCTATGGCGATCACCTGACCTTGAAAGTTTATGTTAATTACTTTTTTCATCTTCTATTCGTTATTTTTATCGTTATTTTGATTGTATGTATTTGCTAACGACCTGACCTCTCCCACCGCTCTCAAGCTGTTTTTATCGTTGTTTTGACTGTATGTATTTACCGATATATTGCCCGTTACAAGCGAAACCCCTGCCGAAAGCTCACTCCAAGTGGTTTCCAACAAGGCATAAAATTCCAATCCATTATCCGTGAGGCTAAAGTATTTGCGCGGAGGGCCGGAGGTGCTCTCCACCCAACGATAGGTCAAAATTTCAGCATTTTTCAGCCGATTCAACAAAGGATACAAGGTTCCTTCGAGCAATTGGAGCCCCGCGCTTTTCATCTCGTCAATTATGTCGCCGGGATAGGCTTCTCCCCGCTTGATAATAGATAAGATGCAGTATTCGAGCACTCCTTTCCGCATTTGGCTTTGTGTATTTTCTATATTCATCTCTTAATTTTTATTTACACCACAAAAATACACAAAACAAAGTATTATGCAATACAAAGTACCAAGTAAATGTGTTATTATAACAATATTTAACAATAAATACCGTTTATGGATGTCGGTTTTGCTGTTTTTAAGAGGTTGAGAGGTTGAAATGAGATAAAAAATCACGGTACATCAAATCAATCTTGTGAATTTTTTAAGCCGAAATTTTGGTTGAGTGAGAACGAATATGAGGCATCATCTTATGTGAAAAACGCTTAATAAAACGAAGCTTATTTTCACTATTTCAAAAAAATCGCCACCTTTGCAAAGAAGAAAAATTACACGAGCATGAAGTATCCGTCATCAAAGAAAATATTCATTTCGTTATTCATCGCCGGGTCGTTCTCTCTTTTCGCCCAAACGTATCAAAATCCTTTGAACATACCTCCGGCGTTGAGCGCGAATTTCGGCGAATTGCGCAACAACCATTTCCATTCGGGACTCGATTTTAAGACGCAGGGCGTTGTCAACAAACCCGTTTTTGCGGTTGCCGACGGGTACGTGTCGCGCATCTTGGTTTCGCCGTCGGGCTACGGATTGGCATTGTACGTAACGCATCCGGCAACCGGACACACCAGCGTTTACGGCCATCTGAACCGATTTTCGAAGTCGATCGCCGATTATGCAAAACAAAAACAATACGAACAGGAGCGTTTTCACGTCGATTTGACGGTTCCGCCGGACAAGTTTCCGGTGAAAAAAGGGCAGCAAATTGCATGGAGCGGCAATACCGGCGGTTCGGGCGGCCCCCACCTTCATTTCGAGATACGGGACACACAATCGGAAGAACCTCTCGACCCGCTCAATTTTTACGCGCCATCGATACCCGACACGCAAAAACCCGATATCCGTGGCATCGCCGTCTATCCCATAGCAGGAAAAGGGGTTGTCAACAACTCCGCCGAAGCGCTCAGATTAACGATACCGAAATCGAAAGCCGGCGTTCCGCAACCTTTGAAACAAAACCTAAGCGCTTGGGGCAAAATTGGCTTAGGTGTAAAAGCATACGACCGGATGAACGGGCAAAACAACGTCTATGGTGTGAAAACCATTCGTCTCTTTGTTGACGGAAAACAAGTTTTCGGCAGCATCGTGAACCGTTTTTCTTTTGGTAAGACGCGACAGTTGAACTGCTTTGTCGATTTTGAGGAGTGGCGCGAACGAAAATCGTTTTTCATGCAGTCCTTCGTCGAACCGGGGAACACATTGCCGGTTTATCAAAACGTGTCAAACAACGGATATATCGACATCGACGAAGAACGCCCCTACAAATTTACCTACGAATTGGAAGACGCTTACGGGAACACCGAGACCTACTCTTTTATCATCGAAGGAATACGGACGGAAATCCCCAATCAGCCCTGTTGCACGCAATTTATGGCATGGAATCTGTACAATTCGGTGGTCGATTTTGATTTCTTTCTGCACATCCCGAACGGAAATCTGTACAACGACTGCTGCTTCTCCTTCGAAAAAACGCCATCATCGCTCTATTTTTCGGACATTTACAGCGTTAACGACCGATTCGTGCCCTTGCAAAACAACGTGAACGCATGGATAAGGCTGAAATCAGACAGCTTCGACAAACGCAGTCAATACGGCGTAGCGCTTATTGACAAGAACGGGAACTCAAACTGGGTTGGCGGCATTTACAAAAACGGAGGCATCGAGTTCAAATTAAATGAGTTGGGACACCGGTACGCGATTGATGTGGACACTATCGCGCCCACAATCACGCCCTTAGACTCGGCAAAATGGGTGCAGCAAAAAAGCATCCGCCTGCGCCTGACGGACGACAAAAGCGGCATTTCGAGTTTCAGGGGAAGCATCAACGGGGCATTTGCGCTTTTCTCGCACGACATAAAATCGAATGTCTATACCTATGCCTTTGACGACGAGAGGCTCACAAAAGGAAAGCAGGAATTAATTTTCAGTGTTTCGGACGGAGTTGGAAACAAGGACGAGTTCCGGTATGAATTCGTCTATTAAAGAAGATTTATCTGAAACGAAAAAACCCCTATTTTTCGTTAAAACAAATTGCAACCCTCTTTCAGAACGTTTTTTTTCGTATTATTGCACTCAAATAAATAGGCTTTTGGTCGAGTCGTCCAAATCGATGGTCAAAAGGATACCTCGTAAAACAACGTTATAAAGTTTCGGATATCAAAAAAGGAATCAAAATATTCGCCTTTATACTGATAGCAATCATTTTACTGAATGTATTGCTTTTTTTAAGTTTCAGCATACCTGCGGTGCAGAAATGGGCGGCCGATTTTGCCCTCGACAAACTGAAACCGAAGGTCAAGACCGAAATGTCGCTCGAAAGCATCCGCATCAAACTGTTCAATCGGGTCGAATTGGGCGGGTTATACGTGAAAGACCAACGGAATGACACGTTGCTTTATGCCGAAACGCTTTCCGCCCGCATCAACGCGATGAACCTGTTAAACAACCAATTATCTCTCGAAGCCGTACGCTTGGAAAATTTTACCGCAAATGTCTATCGAGATTCGACTGAAGCCCCGTTCAACTTTCAATTCTTTATAGACGCCTTTGCATCCAAAGAACCAAAGCCGGAGAAAGAAAATTCCAATCCGATGAAAATCAGCATTATGGACATCGAACTCAAAAACGGTTCATTGCACTATAACATTTTATCAGAACCGGAAACACCGGGAATTTTCAATGCCAATCACATCAACATCGACTGTTTCAACCTGAAAGCAGACCTGCCGTCGCTCGATATGGAAAACATGAAAGCGAGCATCGAAAAGTTGAGTTTCCGCGAACAATCGGGTATTGTTGTCCATCAACTTAGCGCGTCGGCAAACTCCAAGAAAAAAAAATTTATGAGCGACGGGCTGAACCTGAAAATCAACGATTCCGAAATCGACGTCTCTGAAGCAGAATACGATTTGCAGACGAAAGCATTTAAAATAAAGGCCAAGAGCGACGGGCTGCAAGCGGCCAACGCAGCTCTTTTCTCCGAACAGTTGAAAAGCCTTTCGCAAACGCTCTCATTCGATATCGAGGCATCGGGACAACTGCCGTCAATCGATTTGAAAAATCTTACGGTTAAATACGGAACCACCACTTCGATTTCTGCAAATGGCTATATTTCAGATTGTTCCAAATATCAGGATGCCCAATTAAAAATAAATATCGACAAGATAAAAACCACGGCATCCGACATCCAAACATTCGCCCGCATCGGCAGTCCCGACCTCCTGCTTCCCGAACAGGTGATGGCCTTGGAAAATCTCGATTTGCAATTGAAAGCCGAAGGAAAACTGAGTTTTTTCTCCATCGACGGAGACTTGAAAACCACCCCCGGCACAGTCCTGCTCAAAGGGACAGGGAAAGCGAACGCCAATTTTTCGGCTTTTGAGGTTGATGCCAATGTCAAAACGCACAACATGCGCCTTACGAGTATTTTGGGCAGCGATATTGGGGCGGACAGCCTTTCGCTCGATGCAGACGCCCGCTTCGAGCTAAAAGCCGACAAGCAGATCATAGCCGCGGCAAAAGGAAGGGTAGAATCCATATCGTATAAAGGATACAAATACCGAAATATGTTTGTGGATGCGCTCTACGACGGAGATAATGTCGGAGGAACCCTCGCGCTCGATAATCCGTCGAACAAATTTAATTTGCAAGCCAATCTGGGTCTGGGGAAAAGCAGTAACATCAGCATCCACGGAACCATCGACAAACTGAACCTTACGCCCTTCTTTATGCGCGAAAATTGGCAAAGTCCAATCCTGACGGCACGCATCAATGCCGATTTGAAAGGACAAAGCATCGATGATATGGCTGGTACGCTCCTTCTCGACAGCCTGTCGCTGTCCGACGAGAACTTTTTCTACAATCCCGGCGCCATCTCCTTGAAAGCGCTGACAGACAGCGCAGAACGAAAATGGGTCGAAATCTATTCCTCCTTCCTCGAAGCGGAAATTCACGGCGATTATTATCTGTCGTCCATCGGCGACGAATTTCTGCACGCGCTAAGCCCGCACCTGCCTTCGATATTGCCCGCACACGAACACAAAAAGGACGGCGCAGGCAAAAACAAATTCGATTTCCAAATTACCGTTAAGAACACCGAAGACCTCTCCTACGCCTTTTCGCTCCCGCTGTACAACATCGAACAGGGCTCTATCACCGGAAATGTGAACATGACAGAGGTAGAAACCATAAAAGTGAACGCTTATTTTCCAAGGTTGATGATGGGGGAAAACGACATCAGGGAATCGAAAGTCAATCTATCGGCTGCGCCCGAAAGCGGCATCAATTTTTACACCAATACCTACCTCGTGCAGGACAACGGGCACATAAACGCCCGACTGACCTCCCTTGCAAAAGCCGATTCGGTAACAAACCGCCTGTTATTTAATGTTCAAAATTCCGTGGCGCAAGCAAACGGGAAAATAGACGTTTCGTTAGACTTCTTTCGTGATTTGCAGGATAAACTCGTTACCAACATCCGATTGCAGCCCTCAGATATCGGCCTCAATGCCGAAACCATTTCGCTAAATCCGGCAACCATCGTACAAAAACAAGACTCTATCGTTATCAACAATTTCGGCCTTACACAAAGGGGTAAATTGTTGCTCGGCATCGAAGGGGTAGCTTCCAAAAATAAGAGCGATACAATACGCGCCTATTTTAACAACGCCGAAGTTGCCAATATTCTCGCGGCAATCAAAATCAAGGACATCAACGGAAACCTTAACGGCGACATCATTATTCAACAAGCATTGAACAACCCCATCATTCATACCCGCAATTTCCGTATCGACAACCTTATGGCCTATAAAGACACGATAGGAACCTTACGAATGGATGCCAATTGGGATATGAAAAACACGGGGCTGAACATCGAGGCGCAACTCACAAAAAAAGGATTCCGGCACTTGGATATCGCAGGCTTTGTACCCACCGACGAAACCGACCCGATGAACCTGTCCGTCAAGCTGAACCGACTACCCTTGGCTTGGGCGCAACCCTTCGCAGAATCGCTGTTCAGCCAACTGTCGGGGACGCTCAACTCCGATTTGAAAATCACAGGGAAAACATCGTCTCCCGTTACCGAAGGATGGCTCGGCGTGGATGACGGAATCATGAAAATTGCTTTTACCAACGTAACCTACTACATTTCCGACACAATACGCATCTCGAAAGACAACGTCGGATTAAACGATTTGGTCATTCGCGACGACAACAACCATACGGCAAAACTGAACCTTTCGCTTACCCATGCCAATTTCGGAGATATGGCCTACACCGCCAACCTCTCCCTGAACGACTTTATGTTGCTGAACAACTCCGAGAGAAGCGACATGATCGCCTACGGTTTATTGAAATTGAGCGGAAATATCACTATATCAGGATCTTCTACCGGTATCTATGGCGAAGCCAACCTTCGCAATCAAAGCCGTTCCAACATCACGATAGAAGTACCGCAAACTGCTACAGCCACAGAATATCAAGATATTATATACATCAACACGCCACAGGAAATCGATTCGCTCGCATTTTTGAAAAAAGACAGGGATGCCAAGCAAAACAGCGCAACAGCCAACAATATGCCCATCAACATCAGAGCGCGTGTGAACCTGAACTCCGACTTTGAAGCGGGCGTTATGATCGACGCCGCAGGGAACAATCTGAACATCAACGGCAACGGTGAATTATTGATCAACTACAATACCAAAACGGTACCGTCGGTAACCGTCCGAGGCGACTATATAGCCGAAAGCGGAAAATTCCACTATAATTTTCAAGGGCTTAAAAGCATCGATTTCAACATCAAGGAAGGTAGCAAATTGACAATGGTAGGCGACCCGCTGAACACACAATTCGACATCACAACCTACCATCAGGTAAAAGCGCGTCTGCAATCGCTGAACGAATCAGCATTCTCCAATATGAACAGCACAAGGATTCCGGCAAGCGCCATCCTCTACATCAAAGGCAATCTGAACAGGATGAACCTGACCTACGACATCGAAACTCCCGATCTGCCGGGCGACGACCAGCAGAAAGTGCGGAGCTACATCAATACCGACGAGGCCAAAACGCGCCAATTTGCATCGCTACTGCTGTCGGGGGATTTTTCTTCGTCGGAAGGCGGAATCAAGTTCGGCTCATCCGGTAACACCAATATGGAAGCCACCCTCGCCGGATATGCGCTGAAAGGATTGGACGCGCTCCTATCCAGCGCACTTAGCGACAATTGGAGCATCAGCACCAATATCGATTCAAACGACGGAACGCTCGACAATTCGCGCATGGGCGTTGATTTTTCCGGCCGACTGTTTGACGACCGGCTCAGGATTAAAACCAATCTCAGTTATGGCGACAGGGACATGTTGGCCGGAAATGAAAGTTTCATGGGCGAGTTTGATTTGGAATACGACCTCTATTCGTGGTTGATGCTTCACGTCTATAACCACGCCAACCAGCGTTTTTACAAACAGGCGCCCACCACACAAGGTATTGGAATTATTGTAACCAAAGACGGGGTGAGGTTCAAGGATTTGTTCCGTTTCCGAGTTGGAAAAAAAGACGAAAATCCGCCCCTGCCGGAAAAAAAAGAAAAGAAAGAGGAAGAGCCCGAACCCGAAACGGAAAAGTAAATTTATAAAAGCATCTTTTGCGATGAATGGAATTAAAAAATACATACCGCTGTCGTTTTTATTACTCCTCGTAACCGCGTGCGATGTTACGAAACGAGTGCCCGACGGCAGTTATCTGTTGAATAAGAATACTATAGAAACGGATCGGAAAGATATCAGCAAATCGGATATGGAAACTTTCATCCGTCAGAAACCCAACAACGCATGGCCGATCTTGGGGCGGGTTCGCTTGAACCTCTATAATGCCGCGCCCAACGATTCCGCATGGTACTACCATTTGATGCGCAAATGGGGGGAAGCGCCCGTCATCTACAACGAACGCCGTGCGGATATATCGGCTCAGCAAATAAAGTTGCAGCTGCAAAATATGGGATACCTCAACGCCAAAGTAGATACATCGGTAACGTTGAAAAACAGAAAAGCCGATGTAACCTACAAAATAAAGGGGAACGACCCCTACCGAATCCGCAATTACCGCGACACCATCCAATCGGTTGACACAACCATCTATAAAATCCTGCAAACCGGAAAAGACCTGAAATTTATCAAGGAAAACGACATTTTCAACCTCGAAGCACTGGAAAACGCACGCACCAACATGGCGCAGACCTTGCGAAACAGAGGCTATTACGACATGACGAAAGATTATTTTTACTTCTTGGCCGACACTACAGTAGGAACGCATCAGGTGGACTTGACATTGGGCTTGAACAACCCCACGGACAGTATCCGCCACCAACAATATTACACAGGCCGTATTTCGATTTTCAACGGCATAGACTCCCGTATTCTCCGAGACAATACCCGCCACAACAAACTCGACACGGTGGTACTTAACGGGATGCAGATTATATCGGGTGAAAACCATTTTATGCGCACAAGAGCCTTGTATTACAATACATCTCTGCGTTCGGGCAGATTGTATTCCGACCGTCTTTTGGAACGAACCTACTCCTCACTCAACGGCTTGGGTTCTGTCGGCCAGACCACCATCAACCTCACCCCCACCGTGAGGAACGACTCCAATTTTGTGGATGCAGACATCACCATCATGCCGGGGCGCTTGCACTACTTGCAATTTGGGTTCGACGGCACCAACTCCGCCGGCGACTTGGGTGTGGCCGCAACAACCACTTACGAACACCGCAATTTCTTTAAGGGAGGTGAGCGTTTCCGCGTAAAACTGAACGGGGCTTACGAATACGTGCCCAAACCCGACGGAAAAAACACGCTCGACCACAGTTACTACGAATATGGGGTGGAAACATCGCTATCCGTCCCCCAGTTGTTGCTTCCCTGGCTCTTGAAACAACTGAAAGACCAACCATCCGCCTCGACCGAGTTTTCGGCAGGTATCAATTTCCAGAAACGTCCCGCTTACCTGAGACAGTTCTTCAACCTCTCTTCGCAAATGCAGTGGTCACGCATGAACTGGCGCTCGATGAACACCCTTAAACCGCTCGATATCACCTTCGTGCGTATGCCTTGGAAATCAGAGGAATTTACCAATCAATACCTCAACGAAAACAATCCCATCCTCCGATTGAGCTACGACGAACAACTTATTGCCGCCACATCGTATTCCATAATCTATACCAATTCATCGTTCCGCAACGTCCCTAAAAGCACGTTTAACATCCGTGCCGGAGTGGAAGTGGCTGGGCCGCTTCCCCGCATCATTGCCGAACTGGGCGGAAGCACTGTCAGCGCCAACGGTTATCGGCAAATTCTCGGCATTCGTTATGCGGAATACGTGAAAACCGATTTTGATTTTGCACTCAAATATCCGATCTCCGAAAACGGCACCTTGGCTGCCCATTTTGCCACAGGCGTTCTTTCTCCCTTTGGAAACTCAATTGTAGCTCCGTTTGAAAAACGATATTACGGCGGCGGGGCAAACAGCGTTCGCGGATGGAGCACGCGCTCGCTCGGACCCGGAACTTACAATTCGAACAGCACCTCCTCTTATTTTGCCTATACCGTGGGCGATATAAAATTGGACATGAGCATGGAATATCGCCATAAAATCACCACTTTGTTCGAATTAGCCGGTTTCGTTGATGCCGGAAATATCTGGACAATAAAGGATTACGAAGACCAACCGGAAGGATTGTTCCAATTCGGCCAATTCTACAAACAACTGGCCGTAGCCTACGGATTGGGCTTTCGCGTCGATCTGACTTTCCTGATTCTCCGCCTCGACGGCGGCATGAAAGCACACAATCCCGCCTTACCTGCCGGAGAACAGTGGTCGATTTTCAAGCCGGATTTA
Organism: Dysgonamonadaceae bacterium; assembly: GCA_031272205.1. GTDB lineage: Bacteria > Bacteroidota > Bacteroidia > Bacteroidales > Dysgonomonadaceae > JAISUH01. The sequence continues at coordinate 18,937 of JAISUH010000083.1, forward strand.
AGACGGGATTTTGCCATTCATTTCGCTATCGGCTATCCGTTTTAAAAATTTTATCCTGCTTTTTTGGAAAAACAAAACGTCTATTCACGCAATAGTCCAAAATAATAAAATATTTATGTATTTTTGCCCTGCAATTTTATACAACTCAATTCATCGAATGTAAAATGAGAAAATGGCGCATTGAAGATTCGGAAGAACTCTACAACATTAACGGCTGGGGAAACGGCTATTTTTCGATTAACGAACAAGGGCACGTGCAGGTAACGCCCCGCAAAAAAGACGATTCGGCCATCGACTTGGACGATTTGATGCGCGAGCTTTACCTTCGCGACGTATCTACCCCCGTGTTGGTGCGTTTTCCGGAGATACTCGACAACCGCATCGAAAAAATTTCGACCTGCTTCGGTATCGCCTCGAAAGAATACGGCTATACGGCGAAAAACTACATCATTTACCCCATCAAGGTGAACCAAATGCGACAGGTGGTAGAAGAAATCGTGTCGCACGGGAAACGCTTCAATATCGGACTGGAAGCGGGTTCCAAACCCGAACTCCACGCTGTGTTAGCCATCAACTCCGATCCCGATTCGCTCATCATCTGCAACGGGTACAAAGACGAAAGTTACATCGAGCTGGCGCTGCTCGCACAGAAAATGGGCAAGAGGGTGTTCATCGTCGTGGAGAAACTGAACGAACTTTATTTGACTATCGACCTGTCGAAACGGCTAAAAGTGAAACCCAACATCGGTATCCGTATCAAACTTGCCAGTTCGGGAAGCGGCAAATGGGAAGAATCGGGCGGCGACGGAAGCAAGTTCGGTCTAAATTCCAGCGAGTTGCTCGAAGCCTTGGAAATCCTCGAAAAACAAAAAATGAGCGATTGCCTCCGCCTCATCCATTTTCATATCGGCAGCCAAATCACCAAAATACGGCACATCAAAACGGCTTTGCGCGAAGCGGCCCAATTCTACGTGCAACTCCATTCGATGGGCTTCAAAATCGAATTTGTGGATATAGGAGGCGGTCTCGGCGTGGACTACGACGGCACACGCTCTTCATACAGCGAGAACAGCATCAACTATTCCATTCAGGAGTACGTGAACGACTCGGTCTTCTCGTTTGTGGATGTGGCAAACAAGAACGATATCCCCCACCCTAACATCATCACCGAATCGGGACGAGCGCTCACAGCACACCATTCCGTCTTGCTTTTCGAGGTGCTGGAAACGACCACGCTCCCCGAATGGGACGACGATTTGGAAGTACAGGAGGACGACCACGAATTAGTCAAAGAACTCTACCATATTTGGGACGAATTGTCGCCAACACGAATGCTCGAAGCATGGCACGACTCGCAACAAATACGCGAAGAATCGCTCGATTTGTTCAGCCTCGGCATGTTGGATCTGAAAACCCGTGCACAAGTCGAAAAGCTTTATTTCTCCATCATGCGTGAAATAAATATCCTCATCAACCGATCCAAACACGCGCCCGAAGAGCTGCGACAACTATCCAAACTGTTGCCTGATAAATATTTCTGCAATTTCTCGCTGTTCCAGTCGCTTCCCGACTCATGGGCTATCGATCAGGTTTTTCCCATCATCCCCATCCACAGGCTCGAAGAAAAACCCGAACGAACAGCAACCTTGCAAGACATCACCTGCGATTCCGACGGAAAAATAGCTCGGTTCACCTCGCAGGGCGGATTCCAATTGTCGTATCTCCCGGTACATTCGCTGAAGAAAAACGAACCCTATTACCTTGGCGTTTTCCTCGTGGGCGCCTATCAGGAGATTTTGGGCGATTTGCACAACCTTTTCGGGGACACCAACGTGGTACACGTTACCACCAGCGAATCGGGCTATAAAATTGATCAGGTTATCGACGGCGAATCGGTTGCCGACGTACTCGACTACGCCCAGTACAACGCAAAAAAATTGGTTCGCACGGTAGAGACCTGGGTGATGAGTTCCGTGAAACAGGGTAAAATATCGGTGGAAGAAGGAAAAGAATTTCTCTCGAACTACCGATCGGGATTATACGGTTATACCTATTTGGAATAAATGCCGTTCGGCGTGCCGAACAGGAACCGATTTTTATTATTTTGCACCGATAACATCATGCAAAAGAGCAAAATATTCTTCTTTTTTCTCCTCATTCTTTGGGGATGTCAGATCCATTGCGCCTTTCCTGAGACATCTTTGCTGCCATCCATCGAATTTGCGCAGCAAAATCCTCATCCATGGGCAAAAGAAATCGACAAGGATGCCAATTTATACCAAGTTGACACCCTGCTCTACCGAAGCATGCAACTGGATAAAAAACACCTTCATCTTTTGAAAAGCGAAGGCATTGACACGGCGCTGAATCTGAGATACTTCAACCGCAACGGCGATAAAAAACAGTTTAGGGACGAAGGCATCGAATTGGTCAATATCCCGCTGAAAGCATGGTACATAAAGCCCGCTCACTTGGCCAAAGCGTTGTGGGAAATAGAAAAACGTACAAAAAACAACAAAACCGTGCTGGTTCATTGCAAGCACGGCGCAGACAGAACGGGCATCGTTATCGCCATGTACCGCGTCATTGATCAAGGATGGACGCCCGAAGAGGCCAAAGACGAAATGGTCAACGGCCCCTATAACTTTCACGCGGTTTTCGATAACCTGACCAAAATGCTTACCGACGAAACAGTAAAGGAAGTCAAAGAAGAATTGCAGAAGTTGCGCGAAATAAATACTTTTGAATATTAATGATTTTGACAGGTGGACAGTTTGCCTATCAACGACAAGACGGTGTGTATGTAGTGCCTGTTGGCTGTCTAAAACCATAATTTCCATTTGCCTCTATCCCGATATATGCAAACAATCCGGCAGCCGTTTTCAAGGCTTCTTCATCAATCAAAAAAGTAGAAGAATGTAACTTCCCCGTCGTTTTTCCTTCGGGCGAAACGCCGAAACGGTAGAAACAGCAGGGATAAAGTTGCGTGTAAAAACCGAAATCTTCGGCCGTCATCCGCGCAGGATATTCCGATACGCAAGCCTCGCCGAGAAAATCGGCCGCCATTTCGCGAACACGCTCTGTAATCTCTTCGTCGCTCACGGTACAGGGATAACCGTCGGGTAAATCTACATCGCAGGTGCAACCGTAAGCTTCGGCTGTGGAACGGGCTATTTGAGGGATAAGCAATAGCATTTTCCGCCGCTCTGCTTCGTTCATGCAACGCAAGGATCCCGCCAATGTTACTTCGTCGGGGATCACGTTTGTAGCGCCGTCGGCGATGAATTTACCGAACGACAACGTCATCGGGTTGAAGGGATTTCGTCGGCGGCTGACAATTTGTTGCATGGCAACGACAATATTGGAGGCGGCAAGCACCGTATCGTTTAATTCGTGCGGCAAAGCTCCGTGGCCGCCCTGTCCCCGAACAACAATATGCACCTCGTCTGCTGAAGCCATCACCGTTCCGGTTTGGAAAGCGACCTTTCCGGCGGGAAGATCGATATAAGCGTGCTGCTTGACAATAAAATCGGGACGACATTCGTCAAACAAGCCGTCCTTGAGCATCAGGTCGGCTCCGCCGGGCGATTTTTCTTCTCCGGGTTGAAAAACCAGCAATACCCTTCCTCCAAAATCGGCGCGATGGCGGTTGATCAGTTTCGCCGCTCCCATCAGCGAAGCCGTATGCGAATCGTGTCCGCAAGCATGCATCACGCCTTCGGTTTGCGATTTGAAAGGCAGGTCGTTTTTTTCGTGTACCGGCAGTGCGTCCATATCGGCAACGAAAGCGATTGTTTTGCCGTTATCGGGCTTCTCGCCCCTGATGGACGCCAAAATGCCGTATCCGCCGATATTTTTCCGGTATGGAATACCTTCTGTTTCCAAAAATTCGACAACGTAACGGCTCGTGTTTTCTTCCCGATACGACAATTCGGGATGCCGGTGCAGATAACGGTAATGCCGCTCTATTTCGGGGAAAAGTTCCTCGACCTCCCGACGAATGGATGCTTGCAAGTTTGCCATCAGCTCAATTTATGGATGACCAAACCCGAACGCAATTTCGGTTCGAACCAAGTAGTTTTGGGCGGCATGATGTTGCCCGAATCGGCTATATCCATCAATTGCTTCATCGATACCGGATAGAGTGCAATGGCCAAGGCCATTTCGCCGCTATCGACCCGTTTTTTCAGTTCGCTCAACCCCCGGATTCCGCCCACAAAATCGATGCGTTTATCGCTACGCAAATCTTTGATACCCAATATTTCATCGAGAATCAAGTTCGAAGTAACGGTAACGTCAAGCGCTCCAATGGGATCGCTGTCGTCGTAAGTTCCGGGTTTGGCAGTAACGCTGTAAGATTTTCCGTCAAGGTAAACCGAAAAATTGTGCAGCGCTGCCGGTTTCCGTATTTCCGTGCCGGTGGGTTCAACCGTAAAATTCTTTTCTATTTTGGCGATAAATTCGGCAGGCGTCAGTCCGTTCAAATCTTTCACCAAACGGTTGTAATCGATAATCGTCAGTTGTTTATCGGGGAAACAAACCGCCATGAAATAATTATATTCTTCATCGCCTTTGTGCTTCGGATTGTTTTTTGCCTTTTCCGCACCCACCAAGGCGGCGGCAGCCGAGCGGTGGTGTCCGTCAGCAATGTACATAGCCGGGAAAGATGCAAAAATTCCGGTAATCCGGTCGATGTCCACTTTTCCGTCAATCAGCCAAAAATGATGCCCTACCCCGTCCACCGATACAAAATCGTATTCCGGCTCGTTTTTGGTGATGCGCTCTACGATATCGTTCAATTCCTTGTTATCGGGATAAGCAAAAAATACGGGCTCGATATTGGCGTCGTTCACGCGGACGTGCTTCATGCGGTCTTCTTCCTTGTCGCGGCGCGTAAGTTCGTGCTTTTTGATTTTTCCTGTCATATAATCATCGACATACGCGGCGACAACTAAACCGTATTGCGTTTTGCCTTTCATGGTCTGGGCATACACGTAATACATCTCCGCCGGATCTTGTACCAACCAGCCTTTCTCCTGAAACTTTATGAAATTTTCAAGGGCTTTTCGATATACTTTTTCTTCGTGTTCGTCGGTTCCCACAGGAAAATCGATTTCGGGCTTGATGATGTGATACAACGATTTTTCGTTGCTTTGGGCTTCTGCACGCGCTTCTTCGGAATTTAACACGTCGTAAGGGCGCGAAGCCACGTCTCTTACAATTTGTTTGGGCGGACGCAAGCCCTTGAATGGTTTAATGACAGCCATAATACAGTTTGAGATTTTTGCGGTAAAGATAATGATTTTTTGACGTCGTTAAACGCCTGCATGCCGAAAAGTTCGTATTTTTGCAAAAAACATCCGATTCAGCGTAAAATGATTCAAATTCCCGATAAAACACTCGCCCAAGCCGCATCGAAAGGCATGGACGAATTTCTGAAAACGTTTACCGACGCTTATCTTAGTGCTGTGGGCAGTAACTTGAATGTTGATGCCATGGATAAGCTGAACGCTTATCAGCACACGTTGTTGGCTTACCGGTTTTTGTCGGATGAGATCAACGAAGGGGGCTTTGTGCAGTTGATCCAGAACGGATACGGCGGATATATTTTCGGCAATCCCGTGGCAAAAGCCTTGAAGCTGTTCGGCGCAGTGGAAATGGGAAAATTGCTTTATAAAGCGAAAGAGATTTACGAGGTTCACCGCGAGCGCTTGGAACGCGAAACTTCCGACGACGAATTTATGGCAATGTACGAAGAGTTTGAGGCTTTTGACGACCTCGAAGAACAGTTTTTTACCATCGAAGAGGAGACGACAGCCACTATCGCTCGCTTTGTGGATGAGAATTTGTCCGAATTTGCAAGGGTAACGTATTGAATAATCGTGCAAAAAACTCATTTTTTTAATCATTTCAACAATGGAAGCGACTCCGCAAAACACATCGAATAAAAAAGTCAATTGCTACTCTATCAGCAAAGTAATTGATGTGCTGCTTTATGCCGGAGCATACTTGTTAGCACGCGGCGCTCACTCCGGTAGAGTGATGCGAAATCTCGAACGCATGGCTTCTACTTGGGGTTATGACATCCACCTGAACTCTTTTTTCCGAGGCATCGCCTTAACGGTTATCGACAAAAACGATCGGGAAATTGCCATATCGAGATATTTGGAAGCGCCGCCGCCCGCGGTTCAGTTTTCGTCCATCACCAAAATTTCTCACCTTTCGTGGGAAATATACGAAGACAAACGCTCTCCCGCCGAAGCCCAAAAAAAGATTGCAGAAATCGCGAACGAGCCCAAACCGAAAAAGTTTTGGGTAGCCGTCGCGGTCGGGTTTTCCTGCGCCGGTCTTTGCCTGTTTTCCAATGGAGATTTCATAAATGCCGTAACCGCATTTTTGGGCGCTTTCGCCGGTTATTTGGCAAAATCAGTAATGGACAGACACAAATATAACCCGTTCATAGGCATATTCATTGCCGCCCTCACAACCACGCTCATCACGGGGCTTTTCGCACGTTTCAACCTCCTCTCCAATCAGGAGGCGGCCATCGCCACGGCCGTTCTCTATTTGATTCCCGGCGTACCGCTTATCAACGTGGTTATTGATATGATAGAAGGATATTTCAATTCCGCCCTGAACCGCATGCTGTTCGCTTTTCTGACCATACTCAGTATTTCTGCCGGAATATGGACCAGCCTGACACTGTTGGGCTTAAGTTATTTTTAACGATGACGATTGATATCTTGTTCATATTGAAAGACTTGTCCATTGCTTTTGTTATCGGAAGCGGATGGGCTTATTTTTTCGGGTCGGACAAAAGGGCGATTCCCGTGGCAGGGCTTTTGGGCGGAATCGGGCATTGCATCGCGTCGGTTCTGTGTCAATCGGGGGTGAGTTTGATCTTCTCTACGCTGACAGGATGCCTGTTCATCGGCATTGCCGGAATCTACGCCGCACATATCGTACACACGCCCCCCGTAGTATTTACCATGCCGGCCTGCATCACCATGATTCCGGGCAAGTATGCCTACCGCACGCTATTGGGTTGCATCAAACTGACCGATGCCGATTACGTAGCAACCCATCCCTACGCGCTCAACGAAATAGCCCACAATTTTATCCTGACAGTTACCCTGCTCTTTACGCTGGCCATTGGCGTTTCGGTGGGCGTTTTGCTGTTCAAATCGAAAAGCATCAAGGATCTTAAAATCAAAAAGTCGTTTTTAAAAAAAATATTGATGCGATAAGGTCTTAATTTACACGAATATCGGGTCTGCAACAATCCCCAATCGTTGAACAAACTGATTTTTCAAAGCATTTTTTTATCAAAAGGCTGCCGATTTTTTATTATCTTTGCCCCCCTCAATTATAAATATCGAGTTTTATGATAGCAATTATGATTCTTATTTTTCTGGCGGGTTACCTCCTCATTGCATTGGAACACACTACCAAAATCAACAAGGCAGGCATCGCGTTGTTTATAGGTACTTTGTTGTGGATCATCTATTTGTATCTCGCACCGGAAGCCGTACCGAATGTTTCTCCCGAACAGTTTCAACACTTTTTGGATTCCCATTCCGAATTAAAAAAATTATCTTATGCCGAACAAATAAGGGATTTTGTCATCGACCATCAGATATTGGAAAGCTTGGGCGAAATCTCGGAAACCATATTTTTCCTCCTTGCAGCGATGAGCATCGTCGAGATGATTGATTCCCACGGCGGCTTCCTGTATATAACGACAAGAATTACAACCCGCAAGAAACGCAAACTACTGTGGCTCATTGCTTTTATCACATTCTTTATGTCGGCATTGCTCGACAACCTCACCACCTCTATCGTGATGATTATGCTTACCCGCAAAATCATCAGCGAACGCAGCGACCGCTGGCTCTTCGGCAGTATGATTGTCATTGCCGCAAACAGCGGGGGCGCATGGTCGCCAATTGGGGACATCACCACCATTATGTTATGGGTGAAAGGAAATATATCGGTTGCCATTGCTCCGACGTTGATATTACCGAGTATCGCGTCTGTGATTGTGCCGGTTTTTATCGTACAATTTTTCCTCAAAGGCAGTTTTGCAACAGATGAAACGCAGGATACCCCGGAAGTTCCAAGCGCCGTCAAACACCTTACCGACAGAGATCGTCTCGAAATACTCGTGTTCGGATTGATGATATTAGTGCTGACGCCCGTATTCAAATCAATCACGCATTTGCCGCCCTTTGTCTGGCTTTTATTCGGCATGAGCATGCTGTGGATTTTCACCGAGCTTATGTATAAAAACAAAAATCACATCAAAGAAGAAAAGAAGCACCGCATGTCGAAGATTTTCGGACATTTGGATTTCAGTACCCTGATTTTCTTCCTCGGTATATTATTGGCTGTTGACGCATTGCAGCAAGCAGGCATATTGAAAGAGCTCTCCGGCTTTTTAGCGCATGCCATGCCTAACGTTTATGCGCAAGGTTTGAGCATCGGCGTACTGTCGGCTATTGTGGATAATGTTCCTTTGGTTGCGGCCGCTATCGGCATGTACCCGATAGTTGATCCGGCAGCTTTAAGCACCTTTGCCGATCCCGAATTTATGCAGAATTTCTTTGTTGACGGTATTTTCTGGCATTTTCTGGCCTATTGCGCAGGCGTCGGCGGAAGCATCCTCATTATCGGTTCGGCAGCCGGCGTTATCCTGATGGGGCTCGAAGGCGTTTCGTTTGTCTGGTATCTGAAGCGCATCTCTATCGTCGCTTTATTGGGTTATTTGGCCGGAGCGGGAGTCTATATCCTGCAAAACACCTTGATTACAGCCATGAGCTAAACATCTTGGTATAAAGTCGATATGGGCTGGTCAAACAAACAACTGTCTGTTTTGGGGGTCGTTTCCACAACTTCGTTTATGGGAACTTTCCTCATCTCGTCCATCAATATCGCTCTTCCCGCCATAGAAAAAAGTTTCGGCATGAACGCGGTAGAACTCAGTTGGGTTATTACCTCGTTCCTGTTAGCCACGGCGCTTTTCATGCTTCCCGTAGGAAGATGGGGCGATACATCGGGTAACAGCAGACTGTTTAAAACAGGATTGATTATATTCACTGCTGCATCCCTGTTCTGCGCCCTTGCGCCCTCCGGAAAATGCTTGATTGCGGCACGGTTTATCCAAGGTATCGGCATGGCGTTTTCCAATACCACCGGCTCGGCCATCCTCGTATCGAATTTTCCGGCAAAAAACAGAGGACAGGTCATCGGCATATCCGTGGCATCGGTATATATCGGGCTGGCGCTGGGACCCTTCGTCGGCGGAATCATCACACAACATTTGGGTTGGCACACCTTGTTTTATCTTTCGTTTGTTTTGGGCTTGACAACAACTGTTATCGCTTTTGTTTTCCTGAAAAAAGAAGCCGTTCACTCAGGTGTATCCATTAAGCAGGATTGGCGTGGAATTCAGCTTTTCATGCTTGGATTGATCGCCTTGGTTTACGGTTCATCCGTTATCCCTGCACTCTACGGATGGGCGTTGATGCTTGGCGGGATCGCGCTCATTTCCGTTTTCTGGCTATTGGAAGGGCGTACCGAATTTCCGATGCTCGACACCAAACTTTACACGCAAAACAAGCTTTTCGCCTATTCGAATCTTGCGGCGTTGATCAATTATACATCCACGTTTGCCATCGTTTTCTTCCTCAGCTTTTATCTGCAAAAAATAAAAGGCTTCGAGCCGCAAAAAGCAGGAGTTATCATCATTGCACAACCGGTCATGATGGCCGTATTTTCTCCGATAATCGGCCGATGGGCAGACAAAATACAACCCCGATATTTCGCCACGACAGGCATGACGATATGCTCCATTGGCCTTGCCGCTTTGGCATTTCTTTCGGAACGAACGCCGATAGGATTTATTATTGCAATCCTTATCTGGGTGGGAATGGGCTTCGCGCTGTTCTCTTCACCCAACATGACAACCATCATGAGTTCTGTTGATAAAAGCCGTTACGGGCAGGCGTCGGGGTCGGCGGCGTCTATGCGGGTTTTCGGACAAATCATCAGCATGACCATTGCAACGCTCTATATCTCTTTCCTTTTCGGAGGACAATCCATCGAAGATGTTTCACATGGCGATTTCCTGACGGTTATGAAATGGGGGTTTATCACTTTCGCGATAATCGGAATTTGCGGAATCTATTTCTCGATGGCAAGGGGAAATGTGGAAAGAGGTTGAGTATTGAAAAACAAATCGTTACCTCTCGTGCGCCGTTCCTTTTCGATTGGCTTCCACCATTTTGTAGAGTTGGTCGTTCGGCCGGATTTTCTGTTCGGTTTTAATAGAGAAATGTTCTCCTTTAACGGCTTCCTGCACCGGTTTTAAATCCACTCGGATGTCTTCTGCCGTTTGAAAAACAGCGCCTGTTGTCGGGCCGGTAATCAACAGTTCATCTCCAAGTCTCACCGATTGTGTTTCCACCAAAAATTCGGCAACGCCCAATTTCCCAAAATAATTAACGGCCTTTCCCACGTAAACCTTCCGTTTTGTAGCGCTCGAACCGTATTGATGCGTCCATTCGCCGAGACGCCGACCGAGGTAATACCCATCCCAAAAACCGCGGTTGAACACCGTTGCGAGCCGTTTGTCCCAATCATCGATTCGTTCCTGCAAAAAAGCGCCGTCGCAGTATGCCTGCACCGCCTCTTTGTAGCACGACGTTACAACGCGAACGTATTCCGGTCCCCGCGCACGCCCCTCAATTTTGAATACCTGCACGCCGGCGTCCATCATCTTGTTCATAAAATGAATGGTTTTCAAATCTTTGGGCGACATGATGTATTCGTTATCAATATCGAGTTCTATTTCGCAGTCCTTGTCTTTCACGGAATATTCGCGCCTGCATATCTGGTTGCACGCTCCACGGTTGGCGGAAAGGTTTTTTTCGTGCAAGCTGAGATAGCATTTCCCCGAAACAGCCATACAGAGCGCACCGTGTGCGAACATTTCGATGCGGATAAGCTTTCCCGAAGGGCCTTTGATTTGCTGCTCAACAATGTCGCGATAAATAGCCTCTACCTGATTGAGGTTCAACTCGCGTGCCAAAACAACCACATCGGCAAATTGTGCGTAAAACTTCAGCGCTTCGGTGTTGGTAATGTTCAGCTGTGTGGACAAATGCACCTCTACCCCGATACTACGGGCATACATCAAAACCGCCACATCAGCGGCAATCACGGCCGAAAGCCGAGCATTCCGCGCCGCATCCACAATGCTGCGCATAAGCGGTAAATCGTTGTCGTAGATGATGGTATTAACAGTGAGATAACTCTTTATGTTGTTTTCGCGGCATATCCCTGCGATGTTGTGGAGATCGTCAATCGTGAAATTGTTAGACGATTTGGCCCGCATGTTCAGCCCCTCGATGCCAAAATAAATAGAATCGGCTCCTCCTTGAATCGCAGCCATCAAGGATTCATACGATCCGGCAGGCGACATAATCTCATAATCACAAACATTTTTTGCTTTCATCGAAAATTAACTGTACTTTTGTATCGCAAAGATACAAATCTTTAAGGTTTTTCGAAAATGAGAATTTTTTCCGTTAAACTTTCTGTAAATTGATTTGTTTCAATAGTAAAACATTTTACGCAACCAAACTAAAGGGATGAAACGTTATTATTTTTTCTTGTTCTACGTTCTTTTATTCGCAGGTTCCTGTGGTAGTTCAAAAAATACCGAAAAGATCACGACGGGTCCAAATACACGAGTGTATCCATTGATGAGCGGATATAAAGTAAATTCCTTTTCCTTTCCCTCAAACAGAAGCGAGGCCGAAAAAAGCAAATTGAAAATTGAAATTGTCGCCGGAAAAAGCATGGAAGTCGATGATTGCAACGACTACGTTTTGACGGGAAATTTTGAGAAAAAATCGATGATTAACGGCAACAATTACTATATCTTCAATACCGACGGAACTGTCGTTTCTACAACGAAAGACTGCCTCAACAAAACAACTCAAACCAAATTTGTGATCGGGAACGGGCTGTTGCTCAATTACAACAATCAAATTCCGGCGATCGTTTATACCCCCAACGGCATTGAGTCTCGATACCGGATATGGGAAACAAGCACCTCTTATCCCATAAGCCACGAAATCGACACAAGCTCCGAAACCGAAGCAACAAAAGCATTAGAGTTTTTCCCCGATTCAATCGAAGGATACGAACGCTACGTATTGGCATTGCCCCCATTACAGCGGTCGATGAATGACGTCCAATTTGAAATTATCCCCGGAATTACAACTCAGGTCGATTGCAACAACTATCGGTTAATAGGCAGTTTTAAAGAAGATACGGTAGAAAAAATGGGATACCGCTATTTTATTTTCGAATCGACAGGCGATTACGCATCCATACAGATGGCTTGCCCTAACAATGCGCTCAAATTGGAATTTGTTACGGGCGAAACTCTTATGTTGGAATACGTCAGCAGCTATCCGATTGTAATCTTCGCACCCAAAGGTAAAGGATTTTCCGTTCGATACAGAGTTTGGGAAAGTCCCAAATTTGCGAATTGAAAAATGAAAAGGACAAACAACTGCTTTATATTGATAATCTGTCTGTTATGGACAGCGCTCGGCGTATCGGCGCAAAATGTAAGCGATATTACAATTCCGGCATCGGGCGAAAAAACGCTGCTCAACAGCGGCTGGTATGCGCGAAGGGCTAACGAAATCCGCGTGGATGGCAATCGGCTGTCCGCCTCCGCCTTCAATCCCGACGGCTGGATGCAGGCGCGAGTGCC
>JAISUH010000043.1 GCA_031272205.1 Dysgonamonadaceae bacterium
CCCTTATTTTCCTGATAAATAATGGAATAAGGGCGAGAATGGGGGGGCAAATTCATGCTACTAAGGGTTGGAAATGGTATTTTGTAGAGACGCGGCATGCCACGTCTTTACAGTCGCCAAATGCCGTATTTGTATGGCTGAAAGCCATGTAGCAATAGCGCAGGGCAACGCCCTGTGTAACGGTTACCCCCGCACCCAAAGGGCTGAAAGCCCGCAAGCAGTTAAAGAAGTTCTGCCCATTCGGGCAACCGTTTGGAAAAAAACAAGGACTAAAACAGAGTAGTCCCTATTTTAGTCCCTTAATTTTCTAAGCCACTGAAAATCAATATTGTTTGCGGAGGGAGAGGGATTCGAACCCCCGGAAGCTCTCACTTCAACGGTTTTCAAGACCGCCGCGATCGACCACTCTGCCATCCCTCCCGAAAAAACGCTGCAAAGGTACAATATTTATTCGAATAATTTGCAATATGCAAACAAAATAGGATGAAAAAAAATGAAATCATTCAAACACAGCAAGATAGCTTGTTTCCACAGCTTTTTAAACAAAAAAATATTGATTTTCAAATAGATAAGCCTTTGTGAAAGATGCAGTAATGTTAAATAGTGTTAAATTCTGGGGGGGGTAAAAAAAATAATTCAAAAAAAAATTGGAGTTACAATAATTTATCTTTTCTTTGCGAGTGAAAACCTTAAACAGTGGAGAAAAAAGGATGCCAAAACCGCTGGAGAAGAAGTGTGAACAAGAACAGAAGAATTGTGGACCGTATTTAGGATAATTGTGGATAGAAATTAAAGAATTGTGGATAGAAATTAAAGAATTGTGAACCGTATTTAAAATAATTGTGAACTGGATTTAGAATCCCTCAAAAGACATACAAAAAGCACTAATTATGAGAAATTTAATCGCAGGTGTTTTTCTTGTTGTATCGTGGTGTGTAGTAAGCGCCGTCAATGCACAAGATATCGCTGTAAAAACCAATCTGCTGTATTGGTCAAGCACAACCCCCAACATCGGGGCCGAATTTGGCCTCGGCAAGCGCACAACCCTCGAACTTGCGGGAGGTTACAACCCATGGACTCTTGATGAGGAAGCCAACAAGAAAATCAAGCACTGGCTATTCATGCCCGAATTTCGCTATTGGCTGTGCGAACGCTTCAACGGACATTTCTTCGGTCTTCACAGCGGATATACCCAATACAACGTCAGCGGCATCAGTATTCCCCTTATGAACATGTTGTCCGAAGACTACCGCTACGAGGGCTGGGCTGCCGGTATAGGCATTTCCTACGGTTACTCGTGGATCATGAGTCGGCGCTGGAATTTGGAAGCGACCATCGGTCTGGGTTATGCGTATTCCAATTACGACAAGTATGAATGTGCCACTTGCGGCAAATACGTGGGTAATAAGGACAAGCATTACTTCGGCCCCACCAAGGCGGGCATATCCCTTATTTATATTGTAAAATAACAAAACGGAAGACTATGAAATACCTATATTGTTCCATCATTTTCTTGGTATTGGCCTGCTGCCCCGCGACGGCTCATGTCGGTAACGATAACGATGTCAGTTATCTTTCCCAAATTGTCATACTCGATCAGGAAGTCGTCAAAATAAACAGGAATGTTGAGTTGAAGATGCTTGTTGACTTGAGCCAACTCAAACTTCGGTCGCAGCATACCATTGCTCTCACACCGGTGATTGTGTCGGCAGACGGCAGTCGCGAAACGGCTTTGCCTCCGGTGGTCATCGACGGTAAAACACGCAACAAGGTGTATTTGCGGGCGCAAACGCTGAAAAGCGTAGAACTTCCGCCTTATCACGATGACAATGCACAAGTCATCATCAGCCGGCGCAACGGCAGCGAACAGAGCTACGACTACTCGGCCTCGCTCCCCTACGAACGCTGGATGCTCGATGGCCGAATTGAGCTGCGCGAACAGGTGCACGGTTGTGCAAATTGTGCCGAGGGCGCATCCCAACAAGCCATTCCGGGCAATATCCTCGCAACCTTTGTCCCCAATTACCGCTTGGATACCATTGCGCCCGAACCCGAACCCGTCAAAGTGAGGGCCGAGACCCGCACGGCAAGATTGCAGTTCATGCAAGGCAAATACGACATCCTGCCGCGCTACAAAAACAACCGCGCCGAACTCGACACGGTGTCCTCCTCCATCGAGCTGGTGAAGAAAAACACCGATGTGTCCATCACGGGCATCTATATCACCGGTTACGCATCGCCCGAAGGGACTGTGCCGGACAACATCAAATTATCCGAAAACCGCGCCAAAGCGCTGGCGGACTATATCCGCCGAAACAGCGCTATCTCGGCTAACATGCTGCACGTGGACTGGAAAGGCGAAGATTGGGACGGCTTGCGGCTGGCTTTGAACGATTTCCCCGGCTTATTGAAACGCGACGAAGTCTGGCGCATCATCGACGAATGTACGGGCGACCGTGACCTTTGCGAAATGCGTTTGAAAGAACTGCAGCCGCCCGCTATCTATCAGCGGCTGCTCGACGAGGTATATCCCATATTGCGGCGCAACGAGTACCGCATCGAGTATAACGTGCGCAGCTTTAATCTGGATGAGGCGCGGCGCACAATCCGCGAACGTCCCGACCTGCTGAGCCTCTCGGAAATGTACCGGGTAGCCGATTCTTACCCGAAAGGCTCGCCCGAATACAACAGGGCGATGGCTGCCGCCATGCGTTATTTCCCCGAAACGCCGGCCGTGCTCAACGACCGCGCCACCGAAGCCATAGCCAATAAAGACTACCGCAAAGCGATAGAACTGCTCGAAAGAGCCAAAGTTACCGCCAAAACACCGGTCTTGCTCAACACATTGGGCGTGGCTTACGCAGGCGCAAAGGACTATGACAAGGCGGAGAACGCTTTCCGACGCGCTTCGGATGCCGGTTCGGAAACCGCCCGCCACAACCTCGGCGAACTGAGGGCGGTAATGGACCAACTGTAAACAAAAAAAATAACCATTAAAGTTAGTATAAACCATTTTAAAATTTATTTGTTATGAAAATTAAAACTTTTTTTCTGACGGCTCTCGCAGCCTCTATGATCTTCGTTTCTTGCTCGAAAGACGAGCAACAACAATCCCCCACAGACACGGCCTTAAAAACAGTACAAGTGTCTTTGGCGAATCTTACCCGTGGCTATCAAGATCCTGTAGCCACAGGAGACAAAGCTACATTGAACAACTTCCAGATTTTCTTTGTGGATGCTTCCGGCGCTTTCTACAACGGCTATGCTGCAACGGATCTTACCAAAACAACGCCGTTAGAAACCTATTTTTCTTTGGTTTCTGACATTCCTTCGACGTATCACTATATCGACGCGAATGTAACGAAGGTGATTGTGGTGGCTAACTACGGTAGTAAAATTACGACAGCTGCCAACGAAACCGCCCTGAAAGCGCTGAGCACCGTTATCGTAAATCAACAGAATGTTGCCAACCTTTGGATGATTGGCGAAGCAGCTTTGGTCAGCGGCGGTACGGACGATGCAGGCCACACCTCCAATATCTATACGGCTAATGTATCGGTGGTTCCCTTGGTTGCCCGTATCGAAGTAGGCGCTTTCCAATACAATGAATACGATCCCGATGGAACAGGCCCTGAACCTGCCGGTAGAAAATACGAAGAGTTGGCTCTGACCCAGTTGGCGATCAACAACTACGGCGGCACTTCTACATTAGCGCCTGCGGTATCGGGCGGCGTTAGCGCAACGATCAATAACACTACCGTATTTACCTTCTTGGATGGCTTGATATCAGGTTGGTACACCGATGCCCTGAGTGTTACAATGGATGGAACAGAGTCCCCCACTGCTTGGTTACACGACGAAGAAGATGCAAACGGCAAAGTGTGGGCATACAATGTATTCCCGCAATCCGGCGTTGTTCCGCAACTTATTCT
Organism: Dysgonamonadaceae bacterium; assembly: GCA_031272205.1. Classification (GTDB taxonomy): domain Bacteria; phylum Bacteroidota; class Bacteroidia; order Bacteroidales; family Dysgonomonadaceae; genus JAISUH01. The sequence goes on from JAISUH010000043.1 coordinate 3,933, forward strand.
CCGCCTGACCGGTACGCTCCCGGCTGTTCCTCCTGCAACAACCGGCGTTACCGAAGCTTTGTATTTGGCTACAAGCGCACTCACCGGCTATACTGCACAGCGCGGATATGTTTACAAAATGACTGTGGATTCAAACACTCCTTTCGCCTTCGACGACGACGACTTGGAAAATCCCGAAAAGTGTGTTGTAGTATCCGTAACGGTAACACCTTGGACTGTTGTTGCAGTTACTCCTGTATTCTGATCATTTAATTATTGAGATACGGGGAAGTGAGCTACAGCCTCACTTTCCCCCGTATCTTCCCATTGACGAATAAAAAAAATATAGATGCTATGAAATTGGTGAATATTGTTTTCTGCCTGACCTTGCTCGGAGGAATCGCCACCTCCTGTATCGGCGAGGACATGGACGAATGTCTAAGTACCAACAAATTGATACTCAGCTATAAGGGCGACGGAACCACGGAGATATTCCCCGATAAAATCAATCGGGTAGAGATGTTCGTTTTCGATGCAGAGAATAATTGTGTCCATTCAAGCATCTTACCCGACGAAGACGTGAGAAGCCGCACAACAACGCTTCCCCCTCTCGTATCCGGCGATTACCGAATCATTTGCATCGGCAACACCTACCAAACGAACATCAGCGCTACTGCTTCGGGCGATTACAGCAAGATGCTTTTCGCCGCAGAAGACTATGTCGCAGGCAAAACCGTTTCAGGCAATGATTCGCTCTATTATGCTTCCATCAGCTATACGGTGGAGCCTTTTGATCCCAAAGCTGAAGACAAAACTCAAATCATACCCTTTGCCAGCTCCCATTACGACCTCTCAGTAGAAGTGTATGGAGTTCCCGAAGGAGCTTCGCCCTCATTGGATATCACCGGAGTCTCGCCCGGCACCGATTTTGAAAATCGTGCGTGCGGAACGGCAACCCAATATATATTTGCAACTACCCACGAACCTGCAAAACATTTGCTTAAGGCTCGCAACAATATAATGCGGCACAAGGATCACGAGAACGTGAACGTCAATTTCCGCCTCTCGCAAGGCGACGAGCCTTTGGCTACGGTTAACCTTGCGGCTTTCCTTGCGGCCAATCCCATTATCGACTGTTCCAAACACGAAGTGCTCATCCCGATTCAAATAGAATTTAAATCGGGAAAAGTTACGATAAGCGTCCCCGAATGGTATATCAAGTCTGTAACCCCCGTATTTTAAAATTAAGACTATATGCTTAAGAATATCAGAAATATACTTTGCATGGCGATCCTGACCGGATCTTGCAGCTTGTTGCTCCCCGGATGCGCCAATGACGAAGATGCCCCCGACGAACAGCGCAATGTGTCGGTGCTGCTAAATGTGGGAACTCGCGCCGTTACTGAAACCGACGGTACGCCAAGCTCGGACGAAGCGGCGCTCCACACGCTCCGTGTCTATGCCTTTATCGGCGGCAGACCCGCAGGACATCTGTTTTTAAGTGGAAATGTCTTGACAGATCCCGACAGCTACCTGATGGATCTGAAGCTCTATTCCGACGGCATATCAACGGTGGACTTCTACGTCATCGCTAACGAAGCGGCCATGACTACGCCGAGCGCTTCTCCGTATCAATTTACAGTAAATACCACGGAAGCGGAGTTAAACAGCTACAATTTCACCCAATTTAGAACGCCCGTTGCGACCTATGGACTGCCGATGTTTTGCAAACAGAGTGAAAGCATCGATTTCACCAACGACGCAACGGCTGCTCCATCGCCCACTCCGCAAAACGCAGCCGACCACGTGGGACACACCTTGTTGGACTATAAATTTACATTCCCCTTAAAACGCCCGATGGGCAAGTTGGGCGTGTTTGCCGCTAAAACTCCGGGAGAGACCGGCGTACTGCAAATAACGGGGCTGACCATCTTGGCATCCGGAAAAAGACTGTATAATTACCTGATGCCGCAAACCCTTGCCACCTTACAGGCAATACCCAATGAAACCGGCGACATCAACCTTACGCCTGTTGCTACTCCCGTTACGGCAACAATAGCCGACAACGACCCCAACAGAACGGATCCCTCCTACTACGATCCCGTACTCGGCGCATCGTTCTATCCCTTCGAAAACCCATGGGGAAGCAGCCTTTGGAGTACTCCCGGCGATGCCGGCGGCAATGTGCTCAAAATCGATTTTAATTTCGATGGGGACGCTCGTACCGGATACGTGTATTTACCGACTATCGAGCGAAATCACTACTATGCGGTGTGCTGCCTGATGAACAACGATGGGGTCATCAGGGTAGAATACTACGTGGCCGACTGGGATGATGTAATTTGGAACGACCTCGTGTTTGACTATCCCACATACAGCAATCCCATACAGCCGTTTGGCGGCCTCGGCACACAACCCTATCCCCAACCCGAAGTTTTCTACAACAGCGATACTAGTTCGGAATACGGTAAATACTCCTTCAGCTTTACGATAAGCGGGCCAGCCGGACAGACATGGTCACCTACATTGCTCGACGGCACGCCGAGTGAATACGAGATAACGGTGTTGCAATACGGCAGTGTTGTACCGCCTGTTGGCGGTACATATCCCGTATCCTCGGATCCTTACCAGATCAAGATAAAGGCATTGGATTACACCAAAGTGGGCGATGAGGTGAAATTTGCCATAGCCTGTACGCCGATGTGGGACCCTTACGGAACGCTGCTGTTGTTGATTAACGGACAGAGCGGCAGTCCTGCATGGGCAGGAAGCGCCGATCCCGAAGTGGTCGTGATAAGACAAGGTACTTCAATTTAAAACTGATGAGCTATGAAACGAATAGTATATAATATGATTGCCTGTTGCTTTGCAGCGTTTGCATTAGCCGCCTGCAGCAGCGACAACACGCCTTCCGAGTACATAGAGCCTGACGGAAACAGCATTATTCTCGACATCTCTTCGGCATCCTTGCCGGTAAGCCGTTCTACAGCTACCGGTGCAGAGATAGCCCTCAGCCACATCGACGTGCTGATCTTCGAAGCGGCGAGCGGCGAAGCCATAGTGCACCACGAACGGGTCTCCGCAAGCGCCCGTTCGGGCGTCATCACCCTGAATGTCGCCAGAAACAGTTTTACGTCGGGCAGTTCCTATTGGGTATATCTTATAGCCAACAGCACACATCCGGCAACGGATTTTTCAGGATTGACCAACCTGAGCGGGCTGAAAGCCATGACGCAGACCGATCCCGACATACACATGACCGGCTATCCGGATCCGGATGCAAACGTGCCGAGAACTTTCCTGATGGACGGCGTTGCCTACCTGAAATCGGGATCGGAACCGACTACCCCCGGAGCGGTAGTCCTTTACGACGGCGTCCGATCGAACAATACGGAGCTGGCGGTAACCCTGCGCCGGGCTGCAGCCAAAATCTTGGTAACCATCAACAAAGGCGCTGATGTAACTTTTGAGGATAATCCCACACTCGCTTTTTATGCAGGCTACTACCTGCGAAACATGCCTTACAGCACTTCGGTGATAGCCGGCGTGAACGCTACGGCATCGCTGCGCACACCGGACAAGAATGTCGGTTCGTATTTTCACTGGGAACCGCAAGCCGTTACCATAACGGCTTATGCCTATGCCCACGACTGGACTTACGGGAGCGTGTTGGAAGATGAGTTGCGCTTGGTTGTCAACATCCCGCTGTGGTATGACGACGGCGTTAATTCTCCTTATTTTCTTGAAAACAGTTACTACCAGATTCCGGTAAGCAAGGATAAAGTTTTGAAGCGCAATACCTGTTATCAGGTAACGGTAACGGTCAATGCTCCGGGAGCCGAAAGCTCTTCGGAGCCGATAGAGCTTGAGGATATCGAATATTCCGTAATGCCCTGGATAGAAAACGTCATCGATATCGGCGGCGAAGATGATCATCCCATTTACCTCACCCTCAACCGATACGAGATGGATATGCACAACAAAGTAGATGACAACACCACCCTGCGTTTTGCTTCCTCGTCTAACGTGAGCGTCGCAATCCAACGCGCCTATTACATTAGCAAGCTCGGAGCGGTAACGAATGTTACTAACGCAATCCTCTCAAGCATCACGGCTACAGCCGATGCGGGTCTGTCGGGCAATATCGCCATACACAGCCCCCTGCCTACCAATAACGCCGTGCGTTATATTGAGCTGTTGGTTACCAATGCCGACGGCGTACAACGCAACGTAACTGTGGCGCAATACCCCTTGGAGTATATCGTTGGTATCCAAGGATGGTATTCCTACCGCGACGACTTTGAAGTGTCGGCAGGTGCAGGAGTAACGACGTGGGAAGCTATTAATGGTATTCCTGTAGCAGTCGGAAGTACATACACCAATGCGAGCAATTTGACCGGTCGTTATTGGGGATATAACTTCAATGGCGACACTTATGTTTCCGGACCCAATGCCACCGGTAATCAAAATGCTCCCGGTTGGGGTTCCAAAGTGGCAACAGTTACTGCTGCAAACGGTACATCCACCATTCATTTCTATTATTGGAGACGAAGCGGGAACAACGGGAATTATACTTATACCAGAGCGACTCAAAACAACAATATAGGGTTCAATAATGCCCGAATGTACCACGTACGTATTACGGCATCGTCCGGCGACTATACCTTAGGTATTCCCCGTCTCAATGCAAGTGGTTATACCGACTCGGGAGCTGATAATGCCGTGTTGGTATCGCCGTCGTTTATGATTGCATCCCAATTGGGCGGATTAAGTGGAAACAATACGAATAATGATCGTAATTATCCTACTTTTGCGGAAGCCGCCGAGCATTGCAAACAGTATGTGGAAGTTGCAGGCAATGCCTCCGATAAAGTGGTTTACGACGATTGGCGTCTGCCGACCAAGGCGGAGATCAATATCATCATGCGCTTTCAAGCCGTAACCGATTCGGCCATAGACACCGTGCTTTCGGGGCCTTCGTATTGGAGCGCCAGCGGGGAAGTAAATACATCAACAGGGAATTACTCTAACCCCCAACCCACTTGGGCTTTGATCCGTTGCATCCGCGATGCTTACTAAGTAATAAGGAGATATCAAAATGGATAAGATTATGATAAAGAAAATAATACATACAGTGATGGCCTCGGTGGCGCTGACGGCATGGCTCGTTTCTTGCTCCACCGACGAATGGCAGGGAGGACTGAGCCCCGCCGATGCACCCGAAGGTTATGTAGCCCTGCGCTTCAATGCCGCTTTCCCGGCTATGCAAGAGGTCGTTACCCGTGCTGTTGACCCCGACGGAGCCGGCGTACAGGATATGACCCTCTTCTGTTTCGACGCCTACGGGCTGTTCATCACAAGAGTTGCAGCCACCCTCACACCCACAGATGAACTTTCAGGCACCTTCGATGCCGAAGTGCCGGAGAATACCCGCACCATCCACTTCGTATCCAACCAGAACATGACGGAATTTCAGGAAGATAATTTCCGCAATAAGTCGGAACACGAAGTGATGGCCGTGTTGGAAGGTTCTCCCGGCCGCATGATCTACTGGGCGCGTTTTGCCTGTAATCCGGCCAATACTACCGATAACATCAAAGTGCAGATGGCTGCTGCCGGCAACTCAATAGAGATGATACGCAACCACGCCCGAATCTCCATCGATAATCCGACGAATACTTGGCTCGTAGTAACCGGCTATGTGGCGTATAACACCAACGCTTTCGGCACGGTGGCGCCCTACCACCCCGTCAATGGCTTTAATTTTGTATGGCCGAGCAACAGCGATCCTTTTGTTACACTTGCGCGGAACGACGCCAAGCTGAGCGATATTACCGATGTGGTGGATGTCAGCACTTCCCAATACGTTTACGAAAGCGAGAACCGCTCCGAAGATCCGGTCAGCGTCATTTTGCGCGGACACCTTCCGGGAGATCCCACCGAGAAGTATTACCGTGTGCTGATCCTCGATCAGGATGGCGAACAACTGCTTATCCGCCGCAACCACCATTACAAATTGCACATTGCAGGCACCCTCTCTTACGGACAGAATACCTTTGCCGAAGCAACGGTCGCCGCCGCAACAAATAACGTGTGGATCTCCATATCCGACGATGTGAACGAGGTTGAAGATCAGAACTACATCCTGACCGTCGAGAAAACAGCCTACGTACTCGACGAAAGTTTTGCAGGCGATACCTACACGATCCATTACACCCTGACAGGTAAAGGAGGAACAACCGTACAGTTGTCCGATAAACCGGATGTTACATGGATAGACAACAATGTGGCCAGTCAGGTGCTGACCAACAACTTCAGCGTAGTAGGCGGAGTGGGGGAAGGAACAATTTACATCACCCTTCTTTCGATGGGCAGCAACGAACAGCTGTCGGGGACGCTGCTTGTGAAGAAAGGAAAATTGCAACGCAAAATCAAGGTGATCACCATCAAGGAGCAATCTTTTGAGCCGGCATGGGTGAGCACGCAGGTGTACGGATACATTAACCCGTCCAATCCTACTGTTAATCGTTCGCACGTAACCTTGGTGTTTACCGTTCCCGAAACCTGTCCCGAAGCTTTGTTCCCCATGCAGGTGCTTATCTCGGTCAACAACTTGGATGTACGCAATGCATCGGGTATGAAGCTGAGCGTGATTCGCGAAGGCGACGAAGGCTATGGCGACCCCAACGGCATCGGTTACAAATACGTCTATACCGTCGAGAAACCCGGCGTGCAGCGCGTCTATTTCGAGAACATCCTCGACCAAGCAAATGGATACTCCGATCAGGTAAAGATCGAGGCGGAATACTTCGAGAGTTTGACGCGAACCTTCACCTTCTCGACAGACCAGAAATCCATCACCGTGGAGGGTTTGAGCTATATGAGCGGCAGTTCGACTCCGAACTACGCCGACGACGAAAACATCTACTATCTGATGGTTCCGCAAAAGCAACATGCCAATATCGGGTTCGACCTGCAATTGACGAATAACGGCGTCGATTTCAATCCCACGGCTCACGACGAATTTCTCCTTTTCACACAGTACTTGGACTATTCGGCGGGGGGAGACTGCACGTTCTATCCCATCGAATCGAGCGCATGGTGGCCGGTGAATAATCCCGAGGGCGGACGCATGCTGATGTTCCAGCCCAACAGCCTTACTCCGACGAATACGGGTCAATACGCCGTCAATATGTACACCACCCGCGCGAAGAGCGAAGAGGTGCTGAGGGTTGCCTCCAACCTGCCGTCATATCCTCCGGTTCTTGCCGCCAATGGGTCGGGAGGTTTGTATGACGGGAACTCCTACCGCAGTTTCATTTTCGAAATCATCAACTATAACCCCTTCCGTTTTGCGGCTCGTGTGAATGGTTCCGGAAGCGACACCTCAGGCGATCAGGCCGAAGCGGTAACACCGCTGACCTGGACGTATGAACCGGACAGACCGGTAACTATCGAGATCGACGTAACCAGTTTCCAAGCGACGGACGGCAACTCGGTCGATCCTTTCGGTCAGGAGTTTGAGATTTATATCGACGCTCCCATGCTGCAAATCGATGCAAGCCGTTTGGCAGCCTGCAATATCAACGCCACAAAGTTGAAAGCGCATCCCACAATTGCCGGACGCTTTATCTATACGGTCGATGCTAACAGGGCGACCGAACGCATATTTGGCACCGGCGTTGCGCTGCTCACTGACGCTTCGGGCGCCAACCAAATCGGCGAACGCAAGACCTTGCCTTTCATAAACAACAGTATCGTAAGCGCGGGCAATATTGTGATCTCTTCCAACGAAGAACAGGTGGTGTTCTTCAGCAAGACATTCGCCGTAAGCAACCAATCCATTACCGGTACACTGCAATACAGAGACGCAAGCAGTGTGTTGCATGATGTGCCGCTAAATGCTTTCGTATCCTTTGAGCGTGAGCTTAACGGCACCCGTATCGGTTCTATAGCCATGTCCTCCGGTGGACAATACGAATTGCGCCTTCGCAAGGAATATACCTTCAACTGGTACACCGATCCGATAGTGGTGGAATACAGTGATCAGGGTATCGTTTATACAGCTCGATACGCAAATTTGGCAACCCTGTTCGCCAATCCCAATATCGAACTCGATTGATGGGTGGCAACATAAGAATAAGCCTCTCAAGGCTGCATCGTATTTTCTTTATCTGTCTCGTCGGTATGGGGTTTGCATGGCATTCGCAAGCCCAAAACCAAGAGACAGAGCCCAACTTTCGGTTGCCTGATGTGCCCGATGCACTGACGGCGCCGGAAGAACGGGCTGCATATCTTGCCCTGCATTATTGGGATCACTTCAACTTTGGAGATACGTCCCTTATAACGATGCCGGAAATTACCGAACAGGCCTTTGTCGATTTTATCAGCATCCTCCCTTACACCGAAAAGGCGGCGTCTGCCGTAGATACCCTTATTCGTCGCGCTTCGGTCGAAAAAGAGATGCTGAAACACTTCATCTCGCTGAGCGACAAATACCTCTACGAACCGCTTTCTCCTATACACGATGAGGACATGCTTATCCTGTTTCTGCGTGCACAGCTCGCCAATCCCGCTGTGGATGAGGCAGAAAGAGCGCCTTGCCGTTACCGCTTGGAGATGGCCTTGAAGAATCGTCCGGGCGATATCGCGTCCGATTTTGTTGTGCGCTGCCGTGACCATCGGCAAAGAAAACTTTCCAAAATTGAGGCCGACCTCCTGTTGCTCTACTTCTACGACCCCGATTGTGAGACTTGTCGGCGCGTCAAGGAACAACTCTCGGCTTCCTCAGTCATCAACGGAACAATGGACAGTGGTCAGTTGCGATTGTTCTCCGTCTGTATCGAAGGAAAAACGCCCGCATGGGATAACGCCTCTTTCCCCGCCCGATGGATCGACGGCTGCGACGAAAAACTAAGGATTATCCGCGAGCAGCTGTACGACTTTAAAATGATGCCGACACTTTATTTGCTCGATCGGGAGAAACGGGTCATCCTCAAAGAAACCTCTGTCGAACAGATAGAGGAATGGCTTCGGAAATAGCCTTCTATCCCCGTCAAGGGGATACATTCAATAGAAAACAGCGCTCTCACTCCAATGCAACCCCGTACGGGGTTGAACGGCATTTATACGCTTGCTTTCTATGGATATGGATGGCCTGTGGCCAAGAACCCCTTATTTCCTCGAAATTCCCTTAGTAGCCCAAGGCCACACACCACCGCTCAGCTTATTTTCCTGATAAATAAGGGAATAATGGAGAAAATGGGGGGGCAAATTCGTGGCTACTAAGGGTTGAGAATTGAGAATTGAGAGTTAAGAGTTAAGAGTGGGGAATTGGTAGTTGGTAGTTTATAGTTCTTAGTTTTTAGTTCTTCGGGGTGAAGTGTCGTCCCTCGGCGGGACATTTGGGTGGTGAGGGATGTTCTGTCCGTAAGCTGAAGCATACGGTTAATAAAATGGCGTCCCGTCAGGGACTTGTATGGTATTTTGTAGAGACGTAGCACGCTACGTCTCTACGATTAGCAATGCCGTATCAGTATGGCTTTCAGTGTTTTCGCATTTTAAACTTGTTAGGCCTCGAAGACCTAACAGGTTTTCGAAAAGAGCTATTTTCTTTTTGACCTGTTTTACATGTTCTTGGTTTTACATATTATATTCACACATACCAAATAGAGCAGGGATGATAGACATGATGAAAATAAAGATATCTCCCTATCAAAAGCAGCCTGCATTCCGTATTTGAAGAATATCAAAAAAATCCAGAACCCAACAGTATTAAAACAAAAAAATACCAGTCCCCTAAACCGTGCAGCCTTATCTTTCGTTTTTGTAAAAAAGGGCGATAATACAAAAAGAAGTATTGGATCAAGGATCAACAACGGGGCTACGAACAACCAATACTTCTTATATTTTTGGGGCGTTTTGTATATTAAATACAATCCCCAAATATAAAATATGATCATGAGGATTAAAAAACCCATCAGCGAGAAACCTATATCATCCATAAATTCTATGTATTAGTTAATTTTTACTGCAATATTACACATAATTTTTTGATTGGCAAACGGAAATGGGAGTTTTTTTAATTATTATCTGTTTCCCTGTTACTGCGCGATTGTATCGCGTAACAATTTCGGAAAAGAGATTTTTGACACAAAGACACAAAGGCGATAATCAACATTGAGTTTCACAAAGGATACACGCAGAGACACAGCATGGCATCTAAAAAACGGGTCACAAATACTGCACCCGTTTTTATACAGAGCTAATTCTTTTTGGCTATTAAAAATAAACAGATAGCCGAAACGCAAATCAAGATTATTTTTGTATAAATGGCATCAATGAATCCATCTGACTTTAATCCGAAAATAACAAACGGAATCAGAGCACCACAAAGCAGGACAAAAATAAACAGGACATATTTTTTCTTTATCTTCATTTTTTTATACACTCCAATCATGGGATGTTATCCTTATTTTTATCAATTTTATTTCATCAGGTTTGATTTGCAATATTATGCATAATTTTTTGATTGGCCAGCGGAGATGGGAGTTTTTGTTTGACAAAATCATTCGAAACTCCGTAAAAATGCCTATCTTTGCACAAATTCGTTCATCAAATTTATGTTATTTACCCAACTTCCGCTTTGCGACGCCCTGCTCGAAGGTTTGCAAGCGATGAATTTCACCGAGACGACTCCCGTACAGGAGCAAGCGATCCCCGTCATTCTGGCTAAAAAAGATGTGATTGCCTGCGCCCAAACCGGCACGGGAAAAACAGCCGCTTTCCTGCTCCCCCTGCTAAATAATTTATATACGGAAGCCCACGAGGAGAACAAGATAAACGCTATTGTGATGGCTCCCACGCGCGAACTGGCACAGCAAATCGACCAGCAAATGGAAGGTTTTTCTTATTTCACCCCCTTTTCGTCTGTTGCGGTATATGGGGGTAACGACGGTGATGCTTGGGATGTGCAAAAACGCGGGCTGCTCAACGGATCCGATGTTGTTGTGGCTACTCCGGGACGGATGTTGTCGCACATCAACCTCTACGATATCGATTTTTCGGGCGTCAAATATTTCATTTTAGACGAGGCCGACCGGATGCTCGACATGGGTTTTTACGACGACATCATGAAAATCGAAAAACTCTTGCCGAAAGACCGCCAGACCATTATGTTTTCGGCAACCATGCCTCCCAAGATTCAAACCTTGGCCAAAACCATTCTCCGAAATCCCGAAGAAATCAGCATTGCTATTTCGCGGCCGCCCGATTCAATCCTGCAATCGGCATACATCTGCCACGAGGCGCAAAAAATAAAAATCGTAGAAGAGCTTTTCAGAGATAAAGAACCGAAAAAGGTTATCCTGTTCTCCGGTTCGAAATTGAAAGTGAAAGAAATCTCTAAAACGCTGAAAAGAATGGGCTTGTCCACCGGTGAGATGCACTCCGACTTGGATCAGGCTCAACGCGATTTTGTGATGCACGAGTTCCGCAACGAAAGAATCGGTATCTTGGTGGCAACCGATATTGTGTCGCGCGGAATTGATATCGACGATATTCCCTTAATCATCAACTTCGACGTGCCTTACGATGCCGAAGATTACGTTCACCGCATCGGGCGCACGGCTCGTGCGGGGGATTCCGGCATGGCCATCACATTGGTTGGCGAGGACGAACAATACCGTTTCGGTCAAATCGAAAATTTCCTGCAAAAAGAAATCTATAAAATCCCCTTGCCCGCAGAGTTGGGCGAAGCTCCTGCTTATAACCCCTCGGTAAATCGGCGGAGGAATAGCGGTGGAAACCGCAACAAAAGTCGGAATTTTAAGTCGAAAGGGACAGCCCACAAAGGACGCAACCCTTCTGCGGAATTCCGTCCGCACCACTCCAACAGAAGGAGAAATCAGCGCAATAACCCCAACAACAACGCCAAAAAAGATTAGAAAAAGCGCTTTTCGATACAAAAAATAGTGTTTTCTGCGTCGCGGAAATCGTAAAATTAGTTATTTTTGTGCTGCACAAATAAATCGGATTTTCATGCAGTACGTCAAAAATACGCTTTTATTCCTGTATCAGTGGCTCATATTTGTCCCTGTTTTTGTGCTGTTGACGCTTCTCACGGCCATTACCGTAATGATCCTGTCGCCCCTTTTCGGGAACAAAATATGGGGCTATCATCCTCCGAAATGGTGGTCGAAACTAACCTGTTGGCTCGCGTTGTGTCGCGTGAAAAGAAAAATTAAGGGGCGGTTGAATCCCAATCAGTCCTACGTTTTCATTGGAAATCACCAGGGGGCTTTCGATATTTTTTTGGTCTATGGCTTTCTCAATCAAAACATCAAATGGGTGCAGAAGCAGAGTTTGCGAAAAATCCCTTTCGTAGGGAAGGCGAGTGAAATCGCGGGGCATGTGTTTGTGGACAATTCGAGCGTGGCGGCACGGAAAAGAACCATCGAAAAAGCCGAAAAAGAAGTCTCGGACGGCGTTTCAATTATGATGTTCCCCGAAGGATCGCGCAGCAAAAACGGGAAATTGGATAAATTCAAACGCGGCGCCTACCTGATCGCCCTCGATATGAAACTGCCGATTGTCCCGCTCACCCTAAACGGCCCCTTCGACGTATTGAATGTCCACTCTTTCCTGATTCATCCGGGAAAATTGGAATTGGTCGTTCACGAACCGATTCCTACCGACGGACTGACCGAAAAAGACATCCCTGCTTTGATGGAGCAAACAAAAGAAACCATTCACTCCGCATTGTGGGATAAATACAAATGAATGGGCTTACCATTTGAAGCCGCCTCCGATATTTAAGCCTGTTTGTGCCAGAAGATCCGATTTTCTCGCATAGTCCTTTTGATAAAGCGGGTCTAACAAATTCCATTGCATCATTGGACTCAACGCAAAGAAAAGCCCCGATTTGAGGGTATATTCCCATCCTGCATTGACGTTCAACCCGATACCCCATGAGTAACCATTGTTCGGATGATAATTTGCATCTATGCCGCCTCCGATGACGAACTCGCCAACAGGCAATTTCAATAAATGATATTTCAGGTGCAAAGGAACTGAAAATACGCTAAGGGCATCGCTGCAATCGGAACTGCTGGCGTTCCAATCATAATTATAGGTATAATCATACCGATTCAACGTAACAACAATTCCTGTGCAGAAATCCGTTTTATGGCCAATCCTGTAAGCGTAGTCAACGGCTATTCCAATGTAATCCTTCCCCCGATAATTTTTTGCATACCCATCATAACTTGTTCCGACAAAATTGTCTTCCCTTGAAAGATTCGCCTTACCGAAAGTAAAATGCACTCCCAGGGTATATTTGTGATCTTCCTGTGAATATCCCAAAAAAACGCAACAAACTGACAATAACACTGTTATTGCTGTTTTTTTTATCCTGAAAAATGGATGATTTGTCATAGTCTTTATAGTTTTTGCCTGATTCTTTGCAAAGAAAATCACTTTTTAGTGAAAAAAAAAAAATGCCCGTTAATTATTTGTAATTATCCGCTTTTTCTTTGATAAGGCTCCGCGCTGCCTCGATGAGCGTGTCTATTTTTCGGGCGACGTCTCCATCCTTCAATTCGACCTTCACATCGGGATCGATTCCAAATTCAATCTGTTCCTTTTCGGCATTGAACAAGGGCGATGCGGAAAACCGCACCGACCAGCCGTTCGGCAGCTCGGACGAGAATGGCAATCCGCTCCCGCCTCCCGTGCGGTCGCCGAGAATGGTTGCGTTGGGCGCATATTTCATGACGCTCACAAATTCGTTTGTGGCGCTGTAACAGCTGCGATTGGTAAGGACGACAACCGGTTTTTGATAGCGGATGTTGTCGGAACTGTTGATATAGCGCGGGTAAAGCTCTGAGAAATCGTTGTGTCCCCATCCGGTTTTGTGCGAGATATAGCCGATGTGCGTTTTCTCGTTGAAAAACCGTCCGGCAATGCGATCGACATTATCGAGGCTCCCGCCTCCGTTTCCGCGCACATCAATAATAATGCCGTGGCAGATGGCCATTCGGCTGAGAATCTGATTGAGCGCCGATTCCGTCGCTGTACCGCTGAAACTGCCGTAATAAATATAGCCCACATTGTCTTCCAATATTTTATATTCTAAGCCTCCGGCTATACTGTAATCCGTTTTCAGGTAAGCCTTTTGGACAGAGAGGTCGAAATTTTCGGGATAATCGTCTTTCCACTCCCAGTAGCGGCTGACGTCGTGTGCGGCAATCAGGTTCACATGCCCGTCCTGCAAAGCAGCCAGCATCATCCCCATAACATCAAACAGCGCGTCGGTGCCCATATCGTTTGCGATACGCGGCCGGTATTCTTCATAAACCGAATCCCAGTCGATATTTTTGTATTCGAAAAAACAATAATTGCGGTCGAGTATCGTCCAAAGTGCATCGAAATTGCCTTCAGCATCGTTATTGAACGAGGTCAGGTTGTCGCTGCACGATGTCGCCGCCATCAATAAAAAGATGGGCAGGGCAAATAACGATAGTTTTATCTTGCTTATTTTCATAATTTTAATTGAACACATCGGATATTCCAAACAACATCCGCTACGGCATCAGCAAATTTCGAAATTCGGTGAACGAATAGCGGTAATAGTTCAAATCGATCTCTTTTTCCACCCCCTCTATTTTTCCCGTATGCGAAAATTGCCATATCACCCAGTTGTCTATTCCGTCGCGCGGCTCGGCATGCAAATCGCATATCCATATCGGATTTTTGGGGAAATGGTCTTTGATGTATATTTTGTAACACTCTTTGTTGGTGTATAAAACGGGGTGAACTTCAAAGTGGTCGAACAAAGCCTGTTCGAGCCTTTTCAGTTCGTGGAGCGTTCTTCTGACGGTCTCCCTGTCCCGCGAAAAAATATTGAAGCGCGAATGTTCCACATCAATCGCCGGAACAAGGTCTTGCGAATGGATTTTTGACGTGCGGATAAAATGTTCGGCCTGCCGTTTCCCATCCATGCCGAAAGTGTAGAAATGATAGGTTCCCACTTTCAGTCCCGCTTCTTTCGCCAAACGGTAATTCTTGTGATAATCGCGGTCTCTGTGCGATGTGCCCTCGGTCGATTTCATGTAAACGAACGTAATATTCCCCTCGCGAAGCCGGTTCCAGTCGATGAAGGTATTGTGGTGCGAAACATCAATCCCCCTGACAACGTATTTGTTGGAAAACGTATTGCTGTCGAAGGCATGAAAAAGGTTGCTGCGTCCCTTCCAAAAATGAATTGCAAACGGGATGCCGACGGCAAGCAACAAAAGCGCCAAAACTACAGCGACAGTCTTGCGGCGTTTGTCCCATTGCCTGCATTTACGCTTCCTTGTTCTTTTTTTCGTTGTCGAGCGACGTGTTTGCCTTTTAGCCACGATCTATAACTTTTAATTCTCAGCTTCCGGCCGGTTTCAAGGGGATCTTATCGATGCGGCGCTGATGCCTTCCGCCTTCGAATGGGGTGTTTAGAAACACGACCAAGATCTCGTAAATTTCGTTTTCCGTCAGCATCCTCCCCGACAAGGAGAGGACGTTGGCGTCGTTGTGCGCCCGGGCATAAAACGCCACATCGGGAGTCCAACACAGCGCCCCTCTGATCCCTTTATGTTTGTTTACCGCCATATTAATGCCGTTTCCGGTACCGCAAATCGCGATTCCGGGATAACATTCTCCATTTTCCACAGCCGAGGCCATGGGGTGCGCAAAATCGGCATAATCGCTGCTTTCAGCGTTGTATGTCCCGAAATCTTTATATGGGATACCCTTGTCCTCCAATATTTTAATCACATATTGCTTCGCTTGGAATCCCGCATGATCCGAGGCCAGACCAATGGGCTTTTCGGTGTTGTTGAATAGAGACATTTGGCGTACAAATTAATGTCGGGTAAAGGCGGCTCATCGGCAATGATGAGCCGTCTTCCGCCCAACGCATTTTACTTTAATAATTTTTTAACCTGTTCGTACACGTTTTTACCGGTATATCCCAATTTTTCATCGAGAACGGTATAGGGAGCCGAAAATCCGAAGGACTTCATGCCCCAAACCGATCCGTCGGCGCCCACAAGACCTTCGAGCGTAACGGGTAAACCGGCTGTAAGTCCGAATTTCTTTTTGCCTTTCGGCAATACCGATGCCTGATATGCTTCGCTCTGCGAACGGAATAAACCTTCCGACGGAACAGAAACGATGCGTGTTTTAATGCCGTCGGCATGCAGCAGTTCGGCGCCTTCCACCAAGGTGGACACTTCCGAACCCGAAGCCAGCAAGATGACCTCGTAATTGGGGTCGTCCTGAACGATGTACGCTCCCTTTTCGGTCTGTAACGCTTCTTGATAACGCGATTCTTTGGCGGGCAAATCTTTGATGTTTTGCCGTGAAAGGATCAGTCCGGTAGGAGTTTGGGCGTTTTCGAGCGCCATTTTCCAAGCAACCGTAGTTTCATGCACATCGGCAGGACGAAGCACCAGCATGGAGTTGTGTCCGTGGTGATTCTGCAATTTCTCCATCAGCCGGATTTGTGCTTCCTGTTCCACAGGCTCGTGTGTCGGCCCGTCTTCTCCAACGCGGAAAGCGTCGTGCGTCCAGATGAAGATGAGCGGTTTTTCCATCAACGCCATGAGGCGGACGGCGGGCTTCATATAATCGGAGAATACGAAGAATGTACCGCAAGCGGGGATGATTCCACCGTGCAGGCTCATCCCTCCGCAAAGGCAGGCCATGGTGAGTTCCGAAACGCCCGCTTGAAGGAAAGCTCCCGAAAAATCGTCTTTACGGAATGCTTTGCTGTATTTTAAAAAGCCGTCGGTTTTATCGGAATTGGAGAGGTCTGCCGATGCAACAACCATGTTGTCAACCTGTTGTGCTAACACACCCAATACCGTGGCCGAGGCGGCGCGAGTGGCGGCGTTGGGCTTCTGCTGGATGGCTGCCCAATCGATATTCGGCAGTTCGCGCGAGAACCAGCGTTGTTCTTTTGCCGCCAATTCGGGATTGGCTTTCGCCCATTCCTCGTGTTTTGCTTTTTTAGCGGCGGCGATTTTTTTCAATTCATCGGCGCGTTTTGCGTACAGGGATTTCGATTCGGGAAAAACGGCAAACGGATCGGCCGGGTCTCCTCCAAGATGTGCTATCGTTTTTGCGAAATCTGCTCCGGAAGCGCTCAAAGGCTGGCCGTGTGTAGAGACTTTGCTCTCGAACGAAGAGTCATCCGCGGCAACGGCACCTTTGCCCATTACCGTATTCCCAATGATGATGCTTGGGCGTTCTTTTTCCGCTTTCGCTTCACGAAGCGCTTTGCGTATCTGGTCAACGTCGTTCCCGTCGATGGAAATGACGTTCCAATCCCAAGCCTCGTATTTCTTTGCCGTGTCTTCGTTGCTCACTTCGCAGGTTTTTGTGGAAAGCTGTATGGAATTGGAATCGTAGAACATGATCAGATTGCTCAAACCCAAAGTCCCTGCGATTCGCCCTACGCCTTGCGAAATTTCTTCCTGTATGGCGCCGTCGGAAACATAAACGTATATGCTGTGATCCATCACTTCTCCAAGGCGGTTCTCCAAAAATTTTGCAGCGATAGCCGCTCCGGCCGCCAATGCGTGCCCTTGTCCCAAGGGCCCCGACGAATTTTCGATACCCCGCTTTAAGTCTATTTCGGGATGACCCGGCGTCGGGCTTCCCCATTGGCGAAAGTTCTTGATTTCGTCGCTCGTCAGTTTTCCCGACAGGTGAAGAACCGAATAGAGCATCGGCGACATGTGTCCCGGATCGAGGAAGAAGCGGTCGCGCTGTATCCATTCGGGATCTTCGGGATCGTATTCCAAAAATTCGGAAAAGAGCACGTTGATGAAATCGGCGCCGCCCATTGCTCCGCCGGGATGTCCCGAATTTGCTTTTTCAACCATGGCCGCCGATAAAATGCGGATGTTATCGGCCACCCTGTTCATTAATACGTTATCGTTCATAAAATAAGATTTATATGTTTATTTAGATTTATTTTATTGATTTACAATAATTTGATTGTTTTGCGTTTTCCCGTATTTTACTTTGTTTGCAAAGATAAGTTTTTTTTCGGACAGGTTTCCGATATTTTATCCAAAGGTTAACAAATTCGGATTATTTTTTTCAACTTTCATTCAAAATACGAAAATTCTTTTGTAACGTTTTCGATGTATCTGCATTGCATGTCAAAGAATTTTATTCGGAACATTTCGTTTGACATGGAGATCATCACTGCATATCGTTTCAGATACTCAAACCACTCCTTATACATATAGCAGACTTCCTGATTGCGCACTTCAATAAAATTGGGGCCATAAATCCAGAACTGCGCAATGACGTCTTCGCCGTATGACACACATGCGCTGTTTGCCGAAATATCCATATATGAAAGGTAAAAAAGGTGCCTCGTGTCGAAGATGCTCTCTCCGCTTTGCATGGTTTTCTTCATACTTTCAACCAATTCAAACAAGGCGTCCTGTATAATCGAAACTTCTTTTTTCGAGAGGAAATTACGGTTATAGAAATATTGAATTTCGCGGCATACGTTCAGGAACAAGCCTTTGCTGACCACAAAAACAAATTGGCGTATGTTGATCAATTGCTCGGCAAACCGCTCTCTGATAGCAACAACCTCCGGCGGAAAGTTGACATTCGAGAACGAACAGGTTGTAAATACTTCATCTCCCTGCAACTGATACAGGTAATTCAGGTAATAAAATTTAAAAAGAGCATCATTGGTTGACATTAAATACAGCGGCAAGCGGTTCACCGATGCAACCATTACCGCATGATCTGTTTCCGTAACATAATCAATAATGTGAGTGTATTTCTTAAACATAGCGATAAACGAATCGATCGGGTCGGGATGGCGTACTAAAAAATCGAGAAAGGTACGGTTTATTTTTTCCCCATTGATGATTTCATCCAACGAAAAACCCAAATTATACGCTAACTTGGCTACTTCTTCAAATGAAAACTGTATTTCTCCCCTGAGCCGGCGGTAAGCCGACTCGCGCCCTATATCCAGAATATCCATCAGATAGGGTATTGCCTTATACTGAGGTGGAATATTTTCTTCTATTTTTTCCGTTAATCGGCTCTTCATAATCAATCGCAGCTTAAAATTTTTAGTTCTTCTCCTAAAGGTTTCTTTTGTTTGTTGAATGTTCTTTTCCACCCGGTATATTTTTTTAGAGCACAAAAGTAACACAATTTACTCAACAAGGTGTCTCATTTTTTGCACAAAAAATACACTTAAATCGGGGAATTAATCAAAATCTGACACAAAAATAAGAAAACCATTGTAAAATTCGCAACTTTTGCCACAATTTTCTCGAAACTGCGCAAAAAATACAGATAAGTCAGCACAAATAAATTTATAGTTGTCAAAATTATCACTGTTTATCTATACTTAAATCGTTTCCTTTGCACTCAGAATTTGATTTAGAATAACAAAACAACGTCAAAACACCGTTTTTTTATAAAAAACAGTGCGATTAACAGACCTTACAATTAATTAAAAATGAATGTATTAGAAGAAAAGAAAACCGACAAACAAGACGGAAAATTGTTCTACGAAACTCCTTCCATAGAAGTAGTATATGTAGAAACCGAAGGATGTATCGTCGCTTCGATACAGACCGCTGTGTATCCGGAAATAGAAGATGAAATTGACGGAGGCAATGTGGACAACGATATAATCATTGGATTATAATGAACAGTAATAATGATGAATGGATGGATTTTAATTGAACAAATCAACAAATTAAAAAAAGAATTATCTATGAACAATGAAATGAAAACAAAAATAAACAAACGATTATTGATGTATTGCCTTATCGGCATATCGATTGGCAGCCTCGTCTCCTGTTCGAAAGAAAGCCTCTGTGACGAAGGCAGTTGCCTGTCGGCAGGACCCGGCCAAATCACTTTCACTCTGGGCGGTATCGCGCAGGGAGGCCACGAATCTCTGACCCGTGCTGCGACGGAACCCGAAACGATAACGCAAAATCTGGGCGACGGCCTTTCGTTGGTATATACCCTGTCGGCTGACCCTCTGCCAACTACCCGAACCACTACCATGTCCGTCTCTCCGATGGAAAAAGACGTCAGGTATCGCGTTATTCTTTATAAGATGGATGGCAGTTACGTTACAGAAAAGGAATTTACTGCCGGAGGAACGGATAACTCCATCGAGAAATTGCAAAATATTCCGTATCAGATAGTAGCCATATCCTACAACAGCAAATCCAAAGCGCCCGGTAGGGTTGGTAATGCGACTACCGTAGATGTGGATCCGACAAACGACCTGCTCCATTGGGTGGGCAGCGTGGATTTGAGTTCGGGCTCGACGACGGCAAACATCCTTTTTCACCACCGCTTTACGAAATTGACGGTGAAAGCCGATGTCCATCTGACGGGCGACAACATCACATCCGTAGCTTCCGCTACCGTAGAACCGGCCTACAAAGGCGTGCTTACACTGCTTGCCAACAATAAACCGTCCAAAGGCGGGGCAGCGGCCGCACAAACTTTTTCGTTCGGCGCAGTCAATGCGCCAACGGTAACGGGCGACACGCGCTACGTGTTTACCAATGAAGAAAGCCCCGTAACGGTAACGTTCTCGAACCTGACCGTAGAAGCAGCCCATTCTTACGACAGAACCATCAATCCCTCTGTAGTTTTCAGCACAGTACTGCAATCGGGTTACTCTTACACGCTGACTGCCAACTTGGAGGCCAGCAAAGGCGACTACTATCCCTTTGACGGAAAAACGGGCTCACAATACCAAGCCGTTATCCCGCTAAACGCCCCCTATAACGGCCAAAACAGCCTGACTTTTTTGACTTATAACCTCGGCGCCGACCCCGACCTCTCGCCCAAAGAGCAGATGGCCTACCCGCATACCGACAATAAAAATATCCGCGTCTATGGCGGATGTTACCAATGGGGGCGCAGGGATGTGCAACATTCCCTCCGCGACTCAATAGCAGAAGCCCCAAATTCCTTTACTATGACTCTATATAACAGTACTGCCTATAATTACCGGAGCGATTTCCTGTATGTACTTGATTCGGGAACCGCTACCGGCGATTGGGTAAGCGACCATTATGACGCATCGAATATGTGGGGCAACGGCGGTGGGCCTGCATACCAAACGGACTTTTCCTACAACAGCGGAACACCCTATACATCCGCCAATCAGAATAATCCCTGTCCTGCAGGTTTCCGCGTACCTACTCAACACGAGTGGTCTTTGATTGTACACAACGACGGGGATCCACGCACGGTTGATGACCAATTCAGTGTTGTTGCTAATACATCGGTTTACGATCACAATCAGACTTTTGTATGGGTGCGCGTTTCAGACGGAAAACTCACTTCCTCGGCGTGGGAACAGGGAAAGATGAACGGCTGGGCTTTATACGAAACTTCGGAGTGGAACAAAGCTGCCCAAGATTACAAAATAGGGACGAAATCCCTTACCGAAAACGCCGCCCCCAACCCACTGATGTTTCTACCCGCAGCCGGCTATCGGCTTAACGGAAGTTTTCCTTGGATTAACGATGTTGGCTTTGGCGGTTACTATTGGAGCAGTACGGTAGTCGATATCACGACTCTGAATCGCGACCAATCGTATGCCCTGTATTTCAACAACGATATCAGCTATAACGACGGTCACGTATCGACCGTCATAGACACCCGCGGAATAGGGGAATCGGTGCGTTGCGTAAAAATACAATAAAACAAACAATATCAGTCATCATACATAAAGACAGTTCATAACACAAACAAAATATCCATAGTTTTTTTAGCTGACGTTAATTTATTTCAAAGCTAAATGTCTCCGCTGGTTGTGAAACCCGCGGAGATTTCTGTTTTAGCAGCAACAACAGGAAAAACCAAACGGATCCTCTCAACTTTTCTCTGTCTTTTTTGTTAATAATAAAAGGGTTAGACGCAAAACACGGCTTGAACCTTCCGTATAAAAAGACTTGAACATTAAAATCGTACCATTATGTCATTCTATTTCAATCCTTACATTTCGTTCAACGGGAATTGCGAACAGGCATTCTGCTTTTATAAATCCGTTTTCGGCGGGGATTTTACCAAATTGATCCGATACAGCGATATGCAGAACGAATCGGGAGTGCCGACGCCGCCCGAAGAGTTTGGGTATCAAATCCGCCACATCGAACTGCCGGTTTACGACAACCTGATTTTGATGGGGAGCGACAATACCGACACCTCGTCAATAGACAACATTAAAATGGGCAACAACATGAGAATCAGCATTCTGTCGGATAACGAAGATGAATTGAAACGCCTTTTTGAGGCGCTCTCGTCGGGCGGCGTTGTCAAAGCGCCGCTATGCGAGTCGCTTTGGGGTACGTTTTACGGTTCGCTGATTGATAAATTCGGTATCCACTGGGCGGTAGAGCTAAGGAAAGACAAACAACCCCTTGCGTTTGAGGATAATTCCAACATTCACATACCATAGCACGATAGCCGATGGAGGTTAGACAAGACTTTCATCCGTTTTTTTGTTCGATGAGCGAAAAGAACCGTTGCCGGTAAGTTTCCCCTATGGGTATTTCGCGCTTGCGGATGACGATGCGGTTTTTGTTGACGCTTTCTATTTTATCTTTGGCGACGATAAACGACCGGTGCACCCGAATGAATCGTTCGGGTGGGAGAGATTCTTCCAAACTCAACAGGCTGATCAGCGAAAGGATGGGTTTGGATTCGCCGACCGTACAGATTTTCACATAATCCTTCAATCCTTCGATATAGAGGATATCGTTGAAAAGCACGTGCACGAGGCGGTACTCCGATTTCACAAAGATGCCCGCCGCCTCTTTTTCTGCGGGCGTCCCCGATGAACGGGCGTTAGCTGTCAATTCAAACCAGTCGAGCGCTTTTTTGGCGGCGACAAGAAAATCGGCATAAGAAAAAGGTTTCAACAGGTAATCGAGGGCGCTCACGCGGTATCCTTCCAGCGCGTAATCGCTAAAAGCCGTCGTGAAAACGATCCGCGTATGCGAATCCACCAAACGGGCGAACTCCATCCCGCTCACTTCGGGCATCTGTATGTCCAAAAAAATAAGGTCAACTTTCGATGTTCGCAGGTCGTTCATCGCGGAGGAAGCCCCCGTGTATTTTCCCGTAAGGTTCAGGAAAGGCGTTTTAAGGACGTAAGACTCCAACAAGCTCAAGGCAAGCGGCTCATCATCCATAATCCAGCAATTCAGTTTCATTGTTTCCCGTTTAGCGTATCAATAACGAGAATGGTTTCGTAAACGCGGTCTTTGGTGTTTGTTTTCCACGTGTAACGTCCGGAATAGAGCAATTCGAGCCGTTTTTTCACCAAACTCAGGCCTATTCCGCTGCCGCTCATATCCGATTTTGTCTTAGGAAAATAGCTGTTGCGGATGATGAACTCGACCTGACAGTTGGGCTTTTCCGTCAATTTCATATCGATAAACGACGGTTTGCCCACACTGATCCCGTGTTTAAACGCATTCTCAATCAAAGATATAAAAATTAACGGAGAAATCATCGCCGAACTGTGATTTTGAAGCAAAAAATCGGTCGTTACCGTTACGTTATCGGCTAAACGGATGCGCATCAAATCGATGTAATTGTTGATGAAATCAACTTCCTGTTGCAGCGGGACAAAGGCATGGTTGTTATCGTAAAGCAAGTGCCGGAGCAGCTTGCTCAAATCCATTACGGCCTCTTGCGCCTTGGGCGGATTGAATTCGATGAGTGCATAAATATTATTGAGCGTATTGAGCAAAAAATGCGGGCTGATTTGATTTTTCAGGTTTTGCAATTCGGCTTCCGACTTGGCTTTCTCCAATTCTTTCCGCTCGTTTTCGACTTTCGACCAGCGGGTACTCATGCGCAAGGCGACGCTCAGCCCCACGATGGCTCCGAGAGAAGTGATATTTCGCACGATAAACAGCGCCGGCGAGGGATTAAAATGCTTGGGTTTGCGCGGAGGCGGCGGCAATTCTTCGGGGACAATTGAGCGTAACAGGTCGTTCCAATAATGGAGAAGCAGTGCAAAAACAATGATCAGGACGATGTTGAGGAGGATAAATTTTCCGGTCTTGCCTTCGAACAGATATTTTTTGATGAATAAAAAATAGTTGAGGTAAAACACGAGCATGAATGCAACGAGCGTGGGGATGGAATTTGAAAACCGTTTCCAGTCGAAACTCACGCTCCTGTCCATCAGGAAAAACGGGAAACCGAAGATAATAATCCACACCAAACCGTGGATGAACACCATGTCGTATTTTCTTATTCTCTTCTTCGAAGATAACAACTCTTTTTTGTCCGTCATCTGTCTGTAATATTTATCGGCGTTATAAAGTTGTCGGACGAAATTATCCGATATTTATTTACTGTATTTTAATCTTTTACATTCCGGGAGGAGGTCCGCCAAAACCGCCGCCGCCACCGGGTCCACGTCCACCGCCGGGTCCGCCAAAACCGCGTCCCTGTTCTGCATCTTCTCGCGTTGCGCCACCCTTGAAAATATTGAAACGATAAACAAAGTGGAACATGAAATAGCTTGTCAACGTATTGGTTGTCGTGTCGCGAATGTAATTCGACGATACGCTGCGGTTTATGTTTGTGCGCTGTTGCAAAATATCGTATATCTTGAAGCGGAGGGTGCCGTTCTTTTGTTTGAATATCTGCTTCTGGAGGGAGGCGTTCCACAAGGTTTCGTTTTGCTGGAAACCACTCGAATAACCGGAGTTGGTGGAGTAGGTGATGTCGCTTTCGATAGAAAAATCGTAGGGCAGGTAAATGGTCGTGTTTGCCCGCGAGCCGTAATTGAAATATTCCTGATCCTGTTGCCCGTCCAAGCTGTTGTTCACATTGTTGTAGTTGATATTTCCGCGAACGCTGAAATCAAACAAATCCGACCGGTAATTCATTCCCAATTCCTGCGAGAGGTTGGTGCGTTTGTTGATGTTTTTCTCGCCGTTCGAGAAACCGTTGCTGTTGTTGTATCCGGCATAAGACATTGTGAATATCGAGAACTTGATGTTTCGCAAGGGCATATTGATCATGACTCGCCCGTTGGTATGCCAATTCCCGTTTACGTTTTTGTAGGTTGTTTCCTTCCTTCCGGTGGAGGCGTCGGTAGTGAGCGACGAAACGATATCGTTCATCGCGTAACCGCCGTCAACGGAGAACATATAGGCCTGATTTTTTTCGGGGACGAAATTGCGGTAACGCGCCCTGAGGTTGTGGTTGAACGCCGGCTTCAAATCGGGATTACCGATGGTAACGTTGAGCGGGTCGGATATATCCACCACCGATGAGAGTTGCGTTACGGAGGGCTGGTTGGTTGTTCCGTCGTAATCGATGCGCAGGTTGTTTTGGCGACTCCAACGATAGTTGAACCGCGCCATGGGAGCGTAGTTGATAACGTTTTGCGTATAGTTGTCTTTCAAATCGTCGCCGATAAAAGTTTTGCTTGCCGACTTCGATGGTTGCATGCTGAATCCCAAGGTATAATCGTATTTTTCGCGAACGGCGCGAAAATTCAGTTCCGCCCGGTGATTTTCGAACTTATTCTCCAAGCGGCGGCTGTAGAGCGAGTCGAGCACGGTGTAATTCCCCGAAGCATCCTGCGTTCGCGTATCCTTATCCGATTCCGAATAATTGTTCCGGTAACTGTATGCAAATTGCAAGAAATTGCTCCTTCCAATGGGTTCTACATAAGAAAGCATCCCATTCCAGTTGCTCCCCGAATTTTTATTCACAAAACGTTGGTCGATAATATCGTCAGGTTTAGATCCCGTATAATAATAGGTGTTGGAGAGATTTTCCCCGTTGTTTTCCGAACGGTTGGTTCCCCCGCCCAACTGCACGCTGACTACGCGGCCTTTTTTTCCGCCCAGCTGACGGCTGACTTCCAAATTGCCGTTCAGATTTTTTCCGTTTCCTGTGGAATGGTAAAAAGAGTCTCCGGAGTTGATGGTGTCGTTGGTTTCTACCCGTGTGGTGTTGAAATCGCTTGTTTCGCTGCGCCGATTTTCATAGATGGATGCGGTCGGGCGAAAAACGACCTTGGTCATGGAGTCAACATCCCACTCCATGCGGAGCTCCATGTTTACGTTCTGGCTGTAATTGTTTCCTGCCGTTCTTTCTCTCTCGTAGGTATTTCCGCTGCTCAAGATATTTTCGGTGTATTCTTTCGACTCCACGTTGTTATCCGTAAGTCCGTAACGTACGTTTCCTCCCAGTTTGAAACTTGGGGTAAACTGTTTGCTGAAATTCACCCCGGTATTGGCCGATTTCGAGATTCCGTTTTGATTACCGAACATGTTCCGCATGCCACGGCCTCCCATATTGCCGAAGGTGGCCGTTGCCAAATCGGTAAATCCGGCGTTATTGGTATTGTTGATGCCTCCCAAAAAGGTAAATTGGTCTTTATTTCGCATGTAATTGACCATCGCATTGGCTTCGTAGCGTTCTTTGCTTCCGTAACCGGCAAAAGCATTGCCAAACAGACCTTCTTTCATGCCCGGCCTCACGGTGAGGTTGATAACCGTTTCCTCTTCTCCGTCATCAAACCCGGTCATCTGTGCGAAATCGGATTTTTTATCCCATACTTGCAGTTTATTGACCATTTTCGCGGGCAGGTTTTTCGATGCTACTTTGGGGTCGGAACTGAAGAACTCTTCCCCGTCCACCAATATTTTTTTAACTTCGCGGCCGTTAACCGTTATTTTTCCTTCGGTATCGACATCTACTCCGGGCATTTTTTTCAGCAAGTCTTCCACCACGGCGCTTTCCGTTACTTTGTACGAGTCGGCGTTGTATTCCACCGTATCCCCTTTTACTACAATTTCGGGCGCTTTTGCCGTAACAACAGCATCGGAGAGCAAAATACTGTTATCCGTCAGTTCGATCGTCCCCAAGTTTACATTGGGATTTGCCTGTGTCAACTGTACGTTTCTAAAAACGTCTCCGTATCCGATGTAGGTGATCTGCACGATGTAATTTCCGGTTTTCACGGGGATGGAAAAGGTTCCGTTGTTGTTGGACACTTTTCCCGTTACCATCACACTGTCCTTTTGCTGCAACAGGCGAACGTTTGCCTGTATGATGGGCTCTTGGGTTTCTTTGTCGATTAATTTGCCGGAAACCGTTCCTGAAACGGAAGTTTGGGCGACGGCAGAAGATAAGAATACTGCCGCAAAAAACAGAAACAGATAAACGCGTTTCATAATAACCTTGTGATTTCGTAAATTGTAGAAATTATAACCTGTTTAATTAGCTGCAAAGATAAATTTTAGCGAAAAAAACGGCAAATAAAATCGATAAACAAGCCGATTTTATCGATGAACCCTAAAACAATACCGACTATAAGATATATGCCGTCAGAGCCTTTTCAAGGCCTCTTTGATAACGACTTCGACCGTAGCCGAAGGATTTTCCCGGACAATTTTTTCGACAATCTTTTGGGAATTTGTCTGCGGAAAACCGAGCATAACGAGGGCAGAAACGGCTTCTTTTCCGCTTGAAGAGAGCGTCGAGGCGGACGTGATTTTTGTCTCTCCATCCACACCGGTCAGCTTGATCTTGTCTTTCAGATCTACAATGATGCGTTGCGCTGTTTTTGCGCCGATACCTTTTACGGATTGCAGCGCCGACACGTTTCCGGAAGCGATTACCGCTTCCAGTTCTTTTGAGTTGAGCGACGAAAGAATCACCCGCGCCGTCCCCGGCCCGATGCCCGACACACTGATAAGCAACAGGAAAACGTCGCGTTCGTGTCTGTCGGCAAACCCAAACAGCACGTGGGCGTCCTCGCGGATGGATTCGTAGATGAATATTTTTGCCGTTCCCTGACCATTTAAAGCGCTGTATGTATTCAACGATATGTGCGCAAAATAGCCGATGGAATTACATTCCACGACAACTGAGGCAGGGGTGAGTTCGGCGATCTCGCCTTTGATGTAATCGATCATGGGCTCTTTGATGTTTTTTTATGGATTTACAACGGACAAAGGCTCCATTAACGAATTAATAATTTGTCTTCCTCTCTTCAAAATACGCTTGCGGATGCAGGCAGGCAGGGCAGGTATCGGGCGCTTTTTTGCCTTTGTGAACATAGCCGCAGTTGCGACATTGCCATTCGGTTTCTTCTTCTTTTTTGAAAACCGAATCCGACAGGATATTATCAAGCAGTTTGCGATACCTTATTTCGTGTTGCTCTTCGACTTTGGAAATCATTTTAAACGCCGTTGCAACCTGAGCAAAACCTTCTTCTCTTGCAATCTTTTCAAACTCGGGATACAATTCTGTCCATTCTTCGTTTTCGCCCGTAGCAGCTGCTTTCAGGTTTTCGACGGTAGTGCCGATAATTCCGGCCGGATAACTTGCCGTAATTTCCACCATACCTCCTTCGAGAAACTTAAAAAACCTTTTTGCGTGTTCTTTTTCCTGCTCGGCCGTTTCGAGAAAAATAGCCGCAATTTGTTCGTAACCTTCTTTCTTCGCCACACCGGCAAAGTAGGTATAGCGCGTTCTTGCCTGACTTTCTCCGGCAAATGCCTTCAACAGATTTTTTTCCGTCAAAGTTCCTTTGATGCTTTTATCAGCCATAATAATTTCTTGTGTAATGGACTTCAAATTAGTGGTTTCAACTTTTTCGGAAAACAGAAGTCCGTGATGTGTCTCCGAAAAAGTAACGCAATATTACAAAAAAGAAATGATATATTGCCTTTTTATACCAAAAAATCAGGCACAAGGCGCTAAAAATTCGATTAAATGTATCACAAAGGTGCGAAAGGGGAAAAATGTTTTAGTTCTTGATCCTTGGTGCCATGCGGTCATTGCTCTCCCCCCCTCGAATTTCACTATTGCCCATACTTATGTTAATCTTTACTAACACCATGAAAACTAATTTTGTTTTTTGAGTTTTCTTTTGTTCATTTGCAACCGTTTTCGGTTTATAAATCATGGATATAAAAGACAGAATCACTCAAAAATCGGGCGAACTATTTATTAGTTACGGTATTAAGAATGTCTCTGTGGATGAAATAGCTTCATCCATGGGGGTTTCGAAGCGTACCATTTATGAAAATTTCAAGGACAAGGAAGATATTTTGCTCGAATGTTTGAAAATGTTTTACGAACAAAAAAGGAATGATTTGCGGGAATCGGAAGAGAAATCGAACAACGTCATTGACCTTTTCTTGAACACGGGCGCGTTTTCGGAGGCCGTAAGGAAAATTCCCTCTATTAAATTCTTCGAAGACATCGAAAAATATTATCCGCGGGGAAAACAATATATTGCCAATCAAAAACAGGAGAATTTCGATTTGACAAAAATGTATATCGAGAGAGGCGTTCGAGAAGGGGTTTTCCGCGATAACCTGAACGTAGAAATTGCCGCTTTCATTGTTCACGATACCCATTCATATACTTTTACGCGGGCAGCTCAATTTGACGCTTTCCCGTTTTCGCACAGAGAACTGTTTTTCACGATGGTCATCAATTTTATCCGGGGTATTTCCACCGAAAAAGGCATCAAAATCATCGACGATTATCTAAAAAATAATCCATACAAACCCTGAGTTTTGTTTTTTGTTTAAAATATTTTCTTTGCACGATTGTCTTATAGATATAAGAAATGAAACGCAAGTATGTTGAAATAATTATTGTAACATTTTTAGAGACCGTTTTTTATGAATACAAAAATGAATAAAAACTTAAAAATCATACTTTTAGCCCTTATGGCAACCTCGTTTTTGGGGGTGGAGGCGCGAGCGCAACAGTCTGACACGCTCACGCTGAACCTGCAATCGGCAATCGACATCGCGCTGAGCGAAAGTCCCACCGTAAAAGTGGCAAACAAGGAAATAGAAAGGGTTGATTACTCGAAAAAAAGTGCGTGGTACAGCGTTTTTCCATCGTTGGAGGCCAGCGGACAGTTTTCTAAGTACTATGTGCCTGCCAAAATGAGCATGATGGGGCAAGTGATGGATTCACCCGCCGACTTTAATGCGCAAGGCTCGCTGCAACTTTCGTTGCCGTTGTTTGCGCCTGCCCTTTGGCACACCATTTCGATGAGCGAATTGGATATTCAATTGGCTGTGGAAAAAGCGCACGCCTCGAAAATCACGCTGTGCAACGATGTAACAAAAGCGTATTACAACGTCTTGTTGGCGCAGGATTCTTATCTTGCCCTGAAAAGCGGCTATGCACTTGCCGAAGAAGTGTATAATCAGGCGCAAAAACGTTTTGAACTGGGTTTGGCGGCGCAATACGATGCCATTTCGGCCGAAGTGCAAATGAAAAACTTGCAACCGAATCTTTTGGAGGTCGAAAACGGTATTGAACAGGCAAAAATGTTGCTGAAAGTTCTGATCGGACTTGACGTCGCTTTGCCGCTGAAAATTACGGGAAATTTGAGCGATTTTGAGAATGAAATTATCGAAAGAAACAGCTTGCAGGTGTTGTCGGCCGATAATAACACCGATTTGCGACAAATGGATATTCAGAAAAAACAACTTGAAAAAGGACTGCAACTGCAATTTTCGCAACGTCTGCCTACACTTGCCGCTTTTGGCACTTATGGCTATGCCGGTACAGGGAACAAAGAAACCACCATGAATTTTGGCGAAATGCCCATTTTAGTTGAAAAAAGCAAGGAGTGGTTTTCGCAGGGATTGTTGGTGGGCGTGCAACTCAACGTGCCTTTGACGGGTATTTTTACGAATACAGCCAAAGAAAAACAAATAAAAATTCAATTGCAGCAACTGGATCTTCAGCGCGATTATCTGAAAAATTCGATTGATGTGCAACTGCGTACCGCCCAAAACAATATGGACAAAGCGGCCAAACAGTCGGAAGCAGCTAAGAAAAACGTACAACTGTCGCAAAAAGGATACGACATTGCCGCCAAACGTTACGAAAACGGAATGGGTACCGTTATCGAACTGCAAAATGCAAGTTTGGCGCTTACGCAAGCTTATCTTGCTTATAATCAGGCTATTGCCACGTATCTAACAGCCAAATCCGACCTTGATAAATTACTTGGAAAAGAAAAATAACTAATAAAAACAATATGAAAAATTTGAAATTTACAGGTACATTGATACTGGTCGCTGTGGCGACGGCAGGAATTGTAAGTTGTAGCAAAAAGGGCAGTGCGGCCGATTCTGTCGCTGCTGCCGACAGTACAAACCTTGCAAAAGTAACTGTGTTGAAAGCCGAAATACGCGATGTGGAGCAGCGTGCCGACTTCACGACAACGGTATTGCCCGACGCCAAAAACAGCATAGCGCCTCAATCGCCCACACGTATTCGCAAAATTTTTGTGGAAGTGGGCGACCGCGTTGTCAAAGGACAAAAGTTAGTACAACTTGACGCCACTTCGCAAGCTGCGCTCAAAACGCAGGTGGACAACCTGACAACGAGTTACAAGCGTATGTCTGAGCTGTTTGCCGTTGGCGGCGCGTCGCAGCAGGATTTAGATAACGTCAAAGTGCAACTCGACGTGGCCGAAACACAACTGCACAACGCCAACGAAAATACGTATCTCACTTCGCCGCTCAACGGTATCGTTACGGCGCGGAATTACGACGACGGCGACCTGTTTAACGGGCAGTTGGCTGTGCTGACGGTGATGCAAATCAACCCGCTGAAACTCAAAATCAATATTTCGGAGAGTTACTATGCCAAAATCAAAAAAGGAATGGGCGTAAATGTAGCGTTTGACGCGCTTGCAGGTGAACTGTTCACCGGCAACATTAACCTGATTTACCCTGTTATCGACGAAATGACGCGCACTTTTACTGCCGAAGTGGTGTTGCCTAATGCCAACGGAAAAATTCGTCCGGGTATGTATGGACGTGTAACGCTGAATCTCGGCAAAGAAAAAAGCGTGGTTATTTCCGATAAATCAGTTGTCAAACAACAGGGAACGGACAGTCGCTACGTGTATGTTCTCAATGCCGACAACACCGTTTCGTATAAAAAAGTGGAACTCGGCACACGCATCGGTAACGAATATGCCGTGCTTTCGGGCGTAGAAGAAGGCGAACAGGTGGTTGTTGACGGACTTGCAGGCTTAGTCGATGGGAAAAAAGTTTTACCAATTCATAATTAGACACTGAAAAAGCATGAAGATATACGAAACATCTGTCAAAAAGCCGATTTCAACCATTTTAATATTTGTGGGTGTTATCGTGCTGGGACTATTCTCGTTTCAGCGCTTGTCGGTCGATTTGTACCCCGATATGGATATTCCCTATTTGAGTATTCTGACAACCTACGATGGTGCAAGCGCTTCGGATATTGAGCAAAACATCACAAAAACGCTCGAAAGTTCGTTGAACACGGTTCAGAATTTAAAAAAAATCACTTCGAAATCGCAGGAAAACATGTCGATTATCACGCTCGAATTTGAGTGGGGAAGTAATCTCGACGAAGCATCTAACGATGTCCGCGACGTATTGGGGCGCATCGAAACTTATTTGCCCGACGGAGCAGACAAACCTCTGATTGTCAAATTCTCGTCGAGTATGATGCCCGTGCTGTTCATGTTTGCAACCGGCGACGAAAGTTACGAGGGTTTATACAAATTGTTGGACGAAAAAGTGGCGAACCCGCTTAATCGCATCAATGGCGTTGGCGCAGTGAATATCAGCGGCGCCCCGCAACGCGAAGTTCAGGTGAATGTTGACCCGCAAAAGTTGGAGGCTTACCACATTACGGTGGAACAAATAGGGCAGATCATTGCGCAGGAAAACCGGAACATTCCCGCAGGCTCAATGGATATCGGTTCGGAACGCCTTTCGTTGCGCACACAGGCCGAATTTGTGGAAAGCTCGGAGTTGAAAGACATTGTGGTAACCAATTACAACGGTCGGGAAATTAAAATTCGCGATATTGCCAATGTGGTGGATACGGTAAAAAAACAAACTGTAGAAGAAACATTGAATGGACAGCGCAGCGTAAATATCAGCGTACAAAAAATGTCGGGAGCTAACTCCGTAGAGATTTGCAACGCGGTGAAAAAAATGTTGCCCGAAATCGAAAAGAACTTGCCGCCCGATGTACATCTCGGCATCTTTTTCGACACCTCAACTTTTATTCAAAACTCCATCAACTCGTTGAGTGAGACTGTTTTACTGGCGTTTGTGTTCGTTATTTTAGTCGTGCTGTTTTTCTTGGGACGCTGGAGGGCAACCATTATTATTTGCCTTACCATTCCCGTTTCACTCATATCGGCGTTTATTTATCTGATGTTTACGGGCGGAACGCTGAATATCATTTCGCTCTCATCGCTTTCCATTGCCATTGGTATGGTGGTGGACGATGCCATTGTGGTGTTGGAAAACATCACCAAGCATTTGGAACGCAAAGCCCGCCCGATAGATGCGGCTGTGTACGGCACCAACGAAGTTTGGTTAGCGGTTATTGCAGCGACAATGACGGTTGTAGCCGTGTTCCTCCCGCTGACAATGGTCGGCGGATTGGCAGGCATTATGTTCAAGCAGTTGGGTTGGATTGTTACAATCGTGATAGTTGTTTCGGCTGTTTCGGCTTTTACGCTCACGCCCATGCTTTCGGCGCGTATGCTTAAATTCAAAAACACGCATCAATACAAAGGAATCGGCGTTGTGTTCAAACCGATTGATCAATTTTTGAACAAATTGGATAATGGTTATGCAGTCTTGCTCAATTGGGTTGTTACGCACAAGCGGATGAGTATTTCAGCTTCCATACTGATTTTTGTGGCCAGTATTTTCCTGTTCAGTCAGGTGCCGACCGACTTTATGCCGCAGCAGGACAACGGTCGTTTGGAAGTATCTATCGAATTGCCTGTAAATTACAATTTGGAACAGACGACCACTTTTGCGCATCAGTTAGAAGGGCGTTTCAAAGAATTGGTGCCCGAGCTGAAATACATTTCCGTATCTTCGGGCGTTGATGATCAGGGCGGTTTTTCGGCTCTGTTCGGCAATTCGGGTGTCAATCAGGCTACTTTGGGGCTCATATTGGTTGATCGGGAACTCCGCAAGCGAAGCCAATTTGAAATTGCCGATATTCTTCGCGAAGAAGTGGCAAAATATCCTGCCGTAAGCAAATATTCTGTTGGTAGCGGCGAGGGCGGCGGTTTTGGCGGAGGCAATACGGTTGATGTGAAGGTCTATGGGTTCGATTTCGACGCCACCACTAAGGTTGCAAAAGAGTTGCAGGAAAAAATCAGCAAGGTGCCGGGAGCTCGTGAAGTGAGTATCAGCCGCGAAAACATGCGCACGGAAATGCACGTGAATTTCGACCGCGAGAAATTGGCCGCTTTTGGTATGAATACGGCTACAGCCGCCACTTTTGTACACAATCGCATCAACGGATTGTTGTGTTCGCTCTTCCGGGAAGACGGCGAAGAATACGATATTTATGTTCGTTACGACGAACAATACCGCACTTCGTTGGAAGACATTCAAAATATTGTATTGATGAATAGCAGCGGGCAAACGGTCAAGTTGAGTGAAGTGGCCACTATCAGCGAAGATTTTGCGCCACCGGTTATTGAGCGCGAAGACCGGCAGCGCGTAGTTACCGTTTCGGCGGCGCTGGGTAAAGGCGTGGCATTGAGCGATGTCGCAAACGGAGCGCGTGAGATTATCAAAAAGATGGACAAACCAGCGGGCGTAGATGTAGCCATTGCCGGTTCGGTGGAAGATCAGGAAGAATCGTTTCAGGATTTGTTCACCCTGCTTATGCTTATTATCTTATTGGTGTATATTGTGATGGCAACGCAGTTTGAGTCGTTTTCCAAACCGTTGATAATCATGGTTTCGGTGCTGTTTGCGTTTAGCGGCGTATTCCTTGCGCTTTGGTTGACCAATACTTCGTTGAGTTTGATCGCATTGATTGGAGCGATTATGTTGGTGGGCGTTGTGGTGAAAAACGGTATTGTGATCGTCGATTTCACCAACCTGCAACGCGAGCGCGGAATGTCGATGCTCGAAGCAGTCGTTACGGCCGGAAAATCGCGTCTGCGGCCGGTGTTGATGACTTCGCTCACCACCATTCTTGGTATGCTTCCTCTGGCTTTGGGTACCGGCGAAGGTTCCGAACTGTGGCAACCGATGGGGATTGCCGTTATCGGCGGACTTACGTTCTCTACTTTGCTCACATTGTTGATCGTTCCCGTCCTTTACGCCTCCCTGAACACGAGCGCAACAAAAAAGGAGCGGAAAGACAACACGATAGAAATAGAATAAGAGCAAAAAATGAAGTTACAATAATTTTTTACTTTTTACTTTTAATAAAAAGGACGTATGAAAAGTGTATTTATTACTTTCGGACAATCGCTCAACCGTTCCGTGCTCGATTTGCTTGACAAACTCGAAATTCGCGGATTTACACGATGGGAAGAAACGCAGGGACGCGGCAGCGAATCGGGCGAGCCGCATTACGGCACACACGCTTATCCCTCGAAAAATTCAAGCATCATCACCATTACAACACCCGAAAAAGCGCAGGCCTTGCTCGAAAAACTGCGCCGTCTCAACGAACAAATCGGAGAACAGGGCTTGTCTGCTTTCGTATGGGACATCGAAGATGTGATTTAAGTGCGATTTTAATCCTGTTTTTTTCAGATTTCTCACTAACTTTGCACGACATCACATTCTAACGATTTACGAACAATATGGATTTTCATCAATTGCTCATCCGGCGTCGCAGTACGCGGAAATTCACAGAAGAGCCTCTAAGCTCCGACGAATCCCGTTTGATTCTCGAAGCCGCATTGCTGTCGCCAACTTCCAAAAACTCCCATTCGTGGGAATTTATCGCCGTGGAAAACAAAACGGCGCTCGAACAATTATCGGTTTGCAAACCCCATAGCGCCAAAATGATAGCCCAAGCATCCTTAGCCGTTGTTGTGCTGGGGAATCCGCTTGTCAGCGAAGCTTGGGTGGAGGATGCCTCCATCGCCGCCATCAATATGCAGTTGCAAGCCGAGGATTTGGGGATCGGGAGCTGTTGGGTGCAGGTGCGCGGACGCGAATTTTCCGAAACGGAGACTGCCGGCGAATACATTAACCGCCTGCTGGATATCCCCATGCCCTTGGAAACGCTTTGCGTGGTGGCATTCGGACGCAAACTGAAACTGTCGTCGCCCCACAATCCCGAAGATTTGTTGTGGAATAAGGTTCATATCGAAAAATATTCAACAACATGAGTTCCATCAATTACGATTTATCCAAGA
This sequence comes from Dysgonamonadaceae bacterium, assembly GCA_031272205.1. Classification (GTDB taxonomy): domain Bacteria; phylum Bacteroidota; class Bacteroidia; order Bacteroidales; family Dysgonomonadaceae; genus JAISUH01. The sequence continues at coordinate 40,201 of JAISUH010000043.1, forward strand.
TAAAAGCTTTTGTCTTCGATGTGGACGGCGTTTTGTCCAAGCAAACCATCGCTTTGGCATCTGACGGAGAGCCGTTGCGCACAGCGAATATCCGCGACGGATACGCCATCAATCACGCTTTGCGCTGCGGCTACGGCGTAGCCATCATCACCGGCGCAAACACCGAATCCATCCGCATCCGCTATGAGGTGCTGGGAGTAAAGCATATCTACTTGAAATCGAGCATCAAGATAAGCGATTTCATCCATTTCATTGAAAACACAAAATACAAACCCGAAGAAATCGCTTATTTTGGCGATGATATACCCGACTATCACGTCATGTGTCAGGTTGGACTGTCTGTTGCCCCGGCCGATGCCGCCCCCGAAATCAAAGATATCGCCGTGTATATCTCCAAATTCAACGGCGGAGAGGGCGTTGCACGCGACGTTATCGAACAGGTGCTGCGGGTGCAGGGTAACTGGATGAACGAAGAAGCATTCGGATGGTAACCCCGAAAAGAAGCGTTTTATCCGGATGGAATGCTGTAAAATGAAAAATAACATCCCCTTGTACCTTTTTTTGCAACAAAACAGGTGGGATTGCTGTTTATTGTAGAATTGTATCGAAAAAAAATTATAATCGCACTAAATAATGGCTAAGGTAAAAGGATATGTGGAAGTCAATACGCAACGCTGCAAAGGATGCAATTTGTGTGTGGTTTCATGCCCTGCGGACGTTTTGGAATTGCAACCCCGCGAAGTGAACGATAAGGGGTATCACTATGTTTACATGAAAAATCCGGACGATTGCATTGGCTGCGCCAATTGCGGATACGTCTGTCCCGACGCCGTCTTGACGGTCTATCGGAAAAAAATCGAAGAAAAAGAGAAGGTCTGATTTTTGCAAAATTCTGAATATTCAATCATTACAAATATACCGTTTCTAAATTATGTCGGAAGAAATATCGTTGATGAAGGGAAATGAGGCCATAGCCCATGCGGCTGTCAGGTATGGAGCAGATGGCTATTTCGGATACCCCATCACCCCCCAGTCGGAAATCATAGAAACATTGATGGAACTTGCCCCTTGGAAAACTACGGGGATGATTGTGATGCAAGCCGAAAGCGAATTGGCCGCCATCAATATGGTCTATGGCGGCGCCGGTTGCGGCAAAGCCGTCATGACCTCTTCGTCGAGTACGGGGATGAGTCTCAAAATGGAGGGCATTTCCTATATTGCGGCAGGCGAACTGCCCTGTCTGCTTGTCAACGTGATGCGCGGCGGGCCGGGACTGGGTACAATACAGCCTTCGCAATCCGATTATTTCCAGACCGTTAAAGGCGGTGGACACGGCGATTATCGACTCATCACCTTAGCACCGTATTCCGTGCAGGAAATGGCCGATTTCGTGGCGTTGGGTTTCGATTTGGCCTTCAAGTACCGTACGCCCTCCATGATTCTGACCGATGGCGTCATTGGCCAAATGATGGAAAAAGTGCGCCTGCCGGAATTTAAACGCCGTCGCAGCGAAGAGGAAATCCGCAAGCAATGTCCGTGGGCTACTCTCGGACGTACGCCCGACCGTGCCCCCAACTTCCTTACCACGCTCGAAATGGATTCGAGCCTGATGGAACAGCGCAATATTCATCTGCAAGCCAAATACAAAGAAATCCAACAAAACGAAGTGCGCTATCAGGAAGTACTATGCGACGATGCCGATTATTTGCTCGTGGCATTCGGTTCGGCAGCCCGCATTTGCCTGAAAACGGTGGATTTGGCAAGAGCCGAAGGCCTGAAAGTGGGATTGTTGAGACCCATTACGCTCTGGCCTTTCCCTTCCGAAATCCTCGAAAAATACGCCTCTAAGGTAAAAGGAATGCTCACCGTGGAACTCAATGCCGGACAAATGGTAGAAGATGTCCGATTAGCTGTCAACGGAAAGATGCCCGTAGAACATTACGGCCGTCTGGGAGGCATTGTGCCCACTCCAGATCATGTGCTGGAGGCATTAAAAAAATTAATCTAAATAAAAGAAGTCATGGATAAAAACGAGCTTACGGGCGCTGAAACATTGGTTTACGCAAAACCAAGATTGGTGAACGATACCGAGATGCACTACTGTCCGGGTTGTTCGCACGGCGTAGTACATCATCTGGTTGCCGAGGTCATCGACGAACTCGGCTGGGCCGAAAAAACCATCGGCGTTTCACCTGTGGGTTGCGCCGTTTTTGCCCATAAATACGTCGATATCGACTGGCAACAAGCCGCCCACGGCCGCGCTCCCGCGGTAGCGACAGCAATAAAAAGGCTTAACCCCGACAAAATGGTGTTTACCTATCAGGGAGATGGAGATTTGGCCGCTATCGGCACCGCCGAGACCATCCATGCCGCTAACCGCGGCGAGAATATAGCCATCATCTTTATCAACAATGCTATTTACGGCATGACGGGCGGACAAATGGCTCCAACCACACTGAATCAGATGGTTACCACTACCTGCCCCGAAGGGCGCGATCCGCGAATCATGGGTAATCCCTTGAAAATCGTAGATATGCTCGCCCTCTTGGACGGCGTTTGTTTAGCTACGCGCCAGAGCGTTCATACTGCAGCCGCAGTAAAAAAAACAAAGCGGATGATAAAATTAGCTTTTGAAAACGCGATGGCCAATAAAGGCACGTCGATTGTAGAGGTGGTCTCCTCTTGCAATGCCGGCTGGAGAATGAATCCCGTCGATGCAAACAACTGGATGGCCGAAAATATGCTTTCTGTTTTCCCCGTTGGGGATTTGAAAAACCTTTGATTTTTAAGTTGAATTGATTTTATGCTGCAAGAAATTGTAATTTCGGGATTTGGAGGACAAGGCGTCCTGTCGATGGGCAAAATTTTGGCGTATTCGGGAATAATGGAAGGCAAAGAAGTGTCATGGTTTCCGGCTTACGGCCCCGAACAACGCGGCGGAACGGCAAATGTAACCGTTATTTTGAGCGACAAGCCCATCAGTTCCCCGATAGTCGATTTGTACGACATTGTCATTGTGCTCAACCAACCGTCGTTAGATAAATTCGAAAGCAAAGTAAAGCCCGGTGGAACGCTTATTTACGACGACTACGGCATCCGCCGCAAACCTGCGAGGAAAGACATCCATGTTTTCAAAATAGAAGCGATGGACGAGTCGATGAAGATGAACAACACAAAGGTTTTCAATATGCTCGTACTCGGAGGATTGTTGAAAATCTTACCGATGATAAAACTCGAAAACGTGATGAAAGGATTGAAAAAATCGCTGCCGAAACGTCATCGTAAACTACTCTCGATGAACGAAGAAGCCATCGTCCACGGAATGGAAATCATCAGTCGCGAAGGATAAGTTTTTTTGACAAAAATCCAAGATTTATCGTTTGTGGTTTGTCGTTGAGAGGGGAGATAGGCGCGAAGGTGCGAAACCTTATTTTCACCTAACTTCCCCAACAAAACAACCTTATTATCAGTGAGTTAATCGCAACAATAAACTACAATACGGTCTCTTATAAGGTCATCAATACAAAAATTTGCGCCAGCAACACCCTCAAAAACATTGTCAGTGGATAAACGGTTGCATAAGCTGCGGCCTGAGCCTGTACGGGAGCAATGCCGTTGGCAAATTCCAAAGCGGGGGGATCGGTCATCGAGCCGGCCACGAAACCGCATATTTTTAAATAATTCACCTTCATCAAACGGGCTATAATCCCCATGATGAGAATAGGAGTGAGCGTAATGATTATCCCATACAGCATCCATATCCAACCTCCGTTTTCGATGGTTTCCACAAACCTTTCTCCCGAAAGCAGCCCTACGCATGCCAAAAACATGATGATGCCGAGTTCGCGCATGAAATAATTTGCCCCCGGCGTCATATAGAAACTCAGTTTGCCGATACGCCCTTTGAATCCCAAAACGATAGCGACGAGCAAGGGGCCGCCTGCCAATCCGAGTTTGGCCGGAGCGGGAAGCCCCGGTATGAAGATGGGGATGCTGCCCACCAGCACGCCGATAAAAATTCCCAGAAAGATGGAAATGATGTTTGGTTTTGCCAATTCGTTGACCGAATCGCCCAATTCTTTCCTCACATCGTCAAGAATCTCTTTCTTACCCACAACCCTTACCGAGTCGCCCAACTCCAATGTGGTTTGCAGTGTCGGCAAGATTTTCATTCCCGAATGGAAAATGCGGGTGATATTGGCCGGATAGCGGCGGTAAATACCAATCTCCTCGATGGTTTTTCCGGCCACGTTTTTATTGGTTACCAGCACGTTGATTACAGCCAAAGGTCCTGCTATATCGTCTTTACTTTGCGTAATGGAAACTTCGCCGATTTTGAAACGGAGACTTTCCAGCATATCTTCGGAGGTAACGCCGCACAACACATCGCCTTCACGGATGGTTTCGTCGTCGGTGGCCACTATGGAGTTGTTGTTGCGTTTAATGCGCGAAACAGCAAGCTCTCGGTCCATGATGTGCTTCAGATAATCGATACTCTTCCCGAACAGGTTCGGGTTGATGACCGCAATCTCCACGCTTTGCAGTTTGGCTTCGCTGCTTTTTAGCGAATCGGAATAATTTTCGATTTCCGATTTGACGCTGACACGGAAAATCACCCGTATCAGCAGAATGGTGAAGATGATGGATAGTATCCCGAAAGGATAGGCGAGGGCATAAGCCATTCCCGTTTCCGAAACCAAAGAGGCGGCGGTACCCTGTTCCGTGAGGATTTGTTGCGCCGCCCCAAGACTGGGCGTGTTTGTTACGGCCCCGCACAGTATGCCGATGACAACTGCAGGGGATAAATCCGTGAGATAACGGAGTGCGACGGCTATCCCAAAACCGCCCAGCACAATTCCTGTGGAAAACAGGTTCAGGAGTAATCCGTCTTTTTTGAATGAGGAAAAAAACCTTGGCCCCATGTTCAACCCGATGCTGTAAACAAACAGAATGAGCCCAAAATCACGGACAAAATGCAGAAGGTGCTCGTCGATGGGAGCGCCGAAGTGCGAGATGATTATCCCGCTAAACAGCACACCGGCTACGCCGAGTTTGATGTTCTTCACTTCGAGTTTTCCAATCAACACGCCCGTGAAAGCGGTAAGACACAAAAACAAGACTGTGGAGGCTATACTCTGCGTCGTGAAAAGTTCTTGGAGAAAATTCATAAAAATTGCTATTAATATACTTTATGCAAAGGTAAAAAACTTTATTTACATAACGAGGGGGAGTCGGTTTTTTTATGCGCAATCAGCCGCAAAGTATTCCTCTGCGGCTGATTCCTGATTTTGAAAACAGACCTATTTCTTATCCGAAATACCCGCTTGCGCCCATTCCGACGGGTCGAAGCTCAGTTTGATTTTCTTTTTCATGTCTTGAAAATGGACGCGAATTTCGTTGTATTTTTTATTTGCCTTTCGAGAGGCCTCCCGTCTCTTCAACTCAAGATCTTCAAGTTCTTGATTTTGAGAATTTAACAACTTACTTTCCGTTTCAAGCGTGTTGATTAACGCTTCGTTTAATCCCGCTTTTTTCATCATTTCAGGATGTTTGCGTAAGCCGGAAATCAACGCTTCAGCCTTCTTTACCTGTTCGTTAATAACTTTTGACATAATGATTTGATTTTAAAAAATTTATATTACTAAAAAACACTTTGTTTCGCGTTTTTTCGCTTGCACAATCCGCGCAATAAGGCTTTCTCATTCTCCACCGCAAAAAATTTGAAACCGAGCAACGACAAACTTTGTATCATTGCTTTTTTCGATTTGCTCACAGTGCGAAAATCGAAAGCTAAGGAGATAATTTTGATGAGATTGTTCCTTTCTTCCTTATTTTCAATCTCATTCATGATTTTGCCGGTCAGTAAAAATGCATCCTCTTCCGACAGTTGCCACACAGTAGTAGCTGTCAATTCATTTATTTCCATTGATTTAGATTATTTTATAAGATTTAATTTGCTGATAATAAGATAGATAATTGCGGCGATAATGGCGCAAACACTCATTACAAGCGCCGTTGAAAGTAAGATGTTGCCGATGCCTGCCAAGGGCATGACAATACAGCCGACAAGGAAGGTAGCTGCACCCAAAACAGCTGATGCCGTACCGCGATATTTCTTCTCCAAATCTAAGGCTAAGTTGGTGGAAATAGGGAAAGTAGCGCCGGCAAACAGCAGCGAGAAGAACAGCGAGACACAGACAATGTAAATTTCGGCGTTGAAAATCAGTGTTATGCTGGTGATGATTGAAAAACAAAATAATCCTACAACGCTGTATTTTAATGTTTTGTGCGGATTTTTCAGTCGTGCCGACAATAGATTGCCAATCATCAAAGCCACGGCATTCACGGCAAAAATAGCGCTGTAAGCCATCGGCGACACGCCGTAATGTTCCTGAAAAATAAAGGGCGATGAGGCAATATAGGCAAACATTATGGCCGTCGAAAACGACAGCAATGCTATGTATAGCATCAACAATTTGTTTTTTAGTACCGGCGCGAAAAACTTGACGGTCGATATCACCGGCGCTTTCACGCGCTTGTGTCGGGGTAGCGATTCTTTGAGGTAAAAACAAAAAATCATCACCAAAAGCCCCAACAATCCAAGCGTTACAAAAACGCCTTTCCAGTCGGTAACGAGCAGCAACACGCCGCCCGCTATCGGCGCTGCAATAGGTGCAATGCCTTGAACGGCGGCAATTAAAGCAAGAAATTTCAACAAATCCTTGCCGGAGAACCAGTCGGCTGCGATGGAACGCGCCAAAACGATGCTGCCCGCCGCTCCCAAGCCCTGCAAGAGGCGAAAAGTGATAAGCATCACGATATTGGGCGCATAAATGCACCCAAGGGTAGCCAAAAGATACAACACAAATGAGGCGAACAGCGGCCGCCGTCGGCCAAACTTGTCGCTGAAGGGACCGAAAAACAATTGCCCGACAGCGATGCCAAGCATCGACGTCGAAATCGTCATCTGCACCATAGAGGCTGAAGTTCTGAAAAAGTCGGAGAGCGAAGGCAATGCCGGCAGATACATATCCGTAACCAAGGGCGCGAAGGCCGTCATTGCCGAGAGGGTAACAAGCAGGTAAAGTTTGCCGTTAGGTTGAGTTAAATCAGTTTGAGCGTTTCTATGATCATCTTTAAACATATTTGCGTTGGGCTGTATGACCCAATCCGGCAACAAAGATACGAAAAATTTTTTTCGCTTGGAAGCCTCATAAAACGAAAAAAAATTCCGGTTGTAGAGAACGAAAACCTGTCAGGCAATGATTTTCTTTGAAAAATATGAACTCCAAGCATTACGCCGCCTGAAATCTTTCGATTCAGTCCATTTCTATGCTATAGGCACCCGACGGGAACTTGCAATAAACAAAGCCCGTTTTGCGTTCGGCAATGGGGTAATCGGCTGCGTCAAACGCTTTTCCGTTGATTCGTATGTTCTTGTTGTCCTTGTTCGGCAGGGCGACGATGCCCGAAGCATTTGCCGGAATAACGATATTCCATTTCAACTTGCCGGTTTTGTGCATCCATGAACTCTCCGTTTTTCCATAAGGTGTTATTATCGAGGCTTTTGCCCAATCCAAAAAATCGGTAAGGGTCGGTTCGAAGCGTATCGTTTTGAAACCGGATTCATGGGAACGTATTCCGGCAATATCTTCGTAAAACCACGTATCGTAGGCGCCGAGCATCGGATGGTTGAGCGAGCTGTTGCTCTCGATGCACACCGACATGCTTTTCTGATTGACGGGCAGTATTTCCCACAGCGAGGTAGCGTCGGCGAGGTCAAACATATAGGCGAAGCTGTTTTCGCCTTTTTTCGTGAACAGATTCCATGCAGCCGGTGCGTTTTCGAACCGTGATAAAGCGGCGCCGATGCGTCCTGTACCGAAAATTCCCGTGTGGAGGAATCCATCGTATTTTTCGTCTATATTGCGTACGATAGCGTCTGATACGGCTTTTTCGTCTCCTGCGGGTACAAAGCCGAAATCCAAGGCCAAGGAATTGGCCGTTTGACTTCCGAAGGTTTTGTTGTCCTTATCGTAAAAGGTTTCTGCTAAAGCCGAAGCAATTGCATCTTTGAGTTCGTTGTAGCGTTTGGCGTCGTCCTCTTTCCCCAGTAGAGCTGCTGTTTTTGCCAATATCGAAGCGTCGAAATAATGAAAAGCCGTAGAACTGAGTTGTATCGGGCAGTCTATTGTTTCGTTGCCTTCGGGCGGGCACCAGTCGCCAAGTCCGAAAGGCACGATATGCCGTGTTTTGAGCGAATCGTTGAGGGTCAATGTTTCAACGTAATCGACCCATTGTTTCATTCGCGGATAGTATTTTTTCAGCGGCTCGTCGTCGCCGTAATAGCGCCAAATGTAGTAAGGTATCTGCACGACGGCCGTTCCCCAATCGGGTGAAGCGACGCCGCAGAGCCGTTTACCGGGCGCTATCATATAGGGAATCCCGACCGCTTTTTCGGCCCAGTAAAAGATGGCGTTCGAATATTTGTGATGGAGGGTTTCAGTCTCGTAAGCGTTGGAGGTGGAATAGATATCTTCGAGGTATTTCTCCCAGAAGTTTTTCATTGCAAAATTCATGCTCTCGAAAGGCGCTACGGTGTGAGCGTCGCCGAGCCAGCCGCATTTTTCGCGCTGAGGACAGTCGGTCGGCAGTCCGATGAGATTGCTCAAAGCCGTGCGGATGGCTAACTCGTGCAAGCGGTTTATTTGCGGATCAGAGCACTCGAACTTGCCGATTTGCTCAAAATCGGAGTGCAGCGGAATCAACGAAATCCAGTTGAGTTGGGGTTCCGAAGCGGCGCCCGACAGTTCCAAATAACGGAAGCCGTGGTAGGTGAATCGCGGGTTCCAGGTCTCGATGCCCGTACCGGCGCAGATATATTCATCGGTTTGCACTACGCCGGTAGCAAACACGCCTGTGGTGCCGAAATTAACGGAGCTGTCGGCTTTAAGCGCCTCGCCCATGCGCATCGTCAGCCGCGTGCCTTTGGGCTGGGATACCGTTATGCAGGGCAGGCCGGTGATGTTCACCCCAAAATCGTAGATCCAGTTGCCTTCGGGGTCTTGCCACATTTTGGTCGCCGCGATGCTTTTCTGCAGCCGCACAGGATTCATCATCTGCGGACGCAGTTCCTCCGGTACGTTTCGTTTCGCTTTTTCGGCGTTGCCCCAGCGATTGGTCTCACCCGATTGGGTAACAGCCTCCGGAACGTTTTTGCTGACTACCGAAACCGCTTTCCATCCGTTGGTATCTGTTCCTGCTACCGACCAGCCTTCGATCTCTTTTGTCGCGTCATAAGTCTCTCCGCCATAGATATTTGCCTTGATTACAGGACTTTCGTTCCACAACCACGAATCGTCGGTGCAAATGCGCTGTTGTTCGCCATCGGCATAAATGATATCGAGCTGAAGGATGAAGAGCGGATCGCCGTATTTAGGCCATCGGCCCCATACTTTCCCCTGGGCGTAAAAGCCTTCGCCGAGTTGCACGCCAAGGCAGTTTTCCCCTTTTGAGAGCTTGTCGGTCAGATCGAAAGCCGAATAGAGTGCATATTGTTCGTAATTGGTTTGTGCCGGATCGATAACCCGTGAAGCATCTATTAATGAGCCGTTTAAGTAAAGGTCGCCGCAACCTAAGCCGCAAAACGAGGCTATCGCGCTGCGGATGCTTTTATTCGCGAGGCTGAACTGCTTGCGGAACAAGGGCATGGGGCAATCGCTCGTCCATTCGGAGCTTATCCATTGCGCTTGCCAGTCGGAAGGGTTGTTCTTGGCCATAATAAAAGTAGCCGCTTTGCTCCAACCCGAAAGCCGATCGTCGCTGTCCCACACGCGGACGCGCCAACTGTAACGCTCGCCCTGCTTAGGATTGAAGTCTTCCGGTGTGATGCCAAATTGCCTGTCCGACCATTTTTTACCTGATTGATGGACGGTTTCGCCGCTATCGGCGTTTGTGATTTCAATTTCGTAAGCCGTTTGTACAAAGCCGTTTTTGCCGCTTTCGGTTTTCCAGCTGAGAACGACCTTGTCGGTAGCAATCGGATTGACTGTATCGCGGCATCGGAGGTCGCTTACTTTCACTTTGCTTCCGCTGCAAGCGGTCAGCGAGAAAATCAGGACGAGAGTCCATAAAAGGATGTTATGAAATTTCATTGTGCTCATTTTTAGTGTTATAACTGTTGGACAGGGGTGTTTTTCAGGCATTTTACCGGATTCTGATGACGGGAATATCGAACAAAAAGGCCAATTTCTCAATCTGATCGGCGATATGGCCAACGCCAACGGCGCAGTGATGAGAGGGGCCTGCCTTGCTCCACGAATCCACAAAGCGGCGCAATCCGCAGGGGAAGCGGTAGCGGCTGTTTGTATTTCCGATTTGCAATACCGGGCCGGGAACGGATTCTCCTTCGGCCACCAAAAGATAAACGCCTTCTTTTCCTTCGCAAACCGACAGAATAGTAACGGGCCCGTGTTTTACCGTCATTTGGATGGAGAGGCCTTTGCCGGGTTTTCCGTGATAAACGGGGAGCGGAACCAATTTGACCCTTCCCTCCGCGATAGCGAAATGAGCAGGGCCGTCATGACCCAACAGCACCACATCGTCGTCGAAATCTGCTGCATAAAATTCGGAGAATGAGCCACCAGCGCCAAATTCGGACATGATTTTCATTGCCTGTACATTTTTCACTTCACATTCACCCGCAACCGGAATGTTTTTTCCGGTCAACAAGGTGTTTCCGGCGATGATAGAGGTAACGATGTTTTCGTATTCGTTGCCGTCGCAACCTTCGTAATAATATGCCAAGGAACCGAGTTTGTGGTTCTCAACCAATTTGTCCAAAGCGACGGAAGTCTTTGCGGCGCGTTCCAACTCGTAATCCCCGCAATCGGGCATCACATCGAAATTTTCCGAAAATTCGGCGATTTTGGCCTTCAATTCGGAATCGCTAACGGCGTCGCGGTATTTTTTCAATTCGCACATTTCAAGGATTTCGATGTGTGTACCAAAAGTGGCGGACTGGCGTGTCAAGTCGGTATAAACGTCCAACATCCCGCAATAATAATGGCCAAGGATGCCCATACGGTTGTTTTTCATGGCGTAACATACGCGGGCGGCCTCTGTCCATCCGATAATCTCGTTCCATGCAATCTTGTCCTTCAAAAATCCGGTAACCAATCCGTAGCGGAATCCACTGCGGTTGAAAACGCTTGCAATTTCGGGGACGGAGCAGGCTTGGCAATGCGCGAGCCAGTGTCCGGTCATTAATCCTTTGTCGTTTAGCGAATTGATATAGTCGTAATCGATGGCGGGGGTCGGTTGAAGATTCAATACGACCAAGGGGCAATTGATTCGTTGGGCTATCGGTAAAATGGTCGATGACAGGCAATAAGTCGCCACATAAAGGAAAACCAGCTCAACCTCTTCTTTTGCGAACAGCGAGGCGGCGGCGGCGGCTTTTTCCGGGTTATCCACCATTCCGGCGTCAATAACTTCCACGCGGCAATGGTGTGTGATATTCCGTTTGATTTCGTCCTGATACGAGCGAAGCGTATCTAACAGGCCGCCAAATTGATCCCAATAAGTGTCCAAACCTGTTCCAAACAAACCGATTTTAAAAGTTTTGTCAGTCATAATTTTATTAAAGGTTTAATTTTTAATGTTTTTTAGGCAACACAAAAATAAGTAAAAATGCCGAGACTGCAAAGTTTTGCCTATCCTGAACTTGCTCATTCCCATACTGTACTTGAAGTCTTTTTTCTCCAAATACTCCGCTTCGGGAAGAATGTTCACAAACCATCCGTCAATTTCTCCATCTTTCAGATTCTTCCGCATCACCAAACGGAAGGTAGAAGCCGAATAACGGGCATCTCCCGTCCTTTTAAACTTCTCCCCCGCATCCGCATCAATCACCGCAAGTCGTTGTCTTGTAAACAGATCCACTATTCAAACCGTAACCAGTCGATGTTGAACAAATCCTTGCCTTTTTCACCGTGAAATTGCAGCCAGAGCGTCTGTACGCCGCTCAAACCGGCGACTTCGAAGGAAAGCGTTGTCCAGTCAAGGTTTGCGGGAATGTCGATTCCGCCTTTTGAGGCATGCCACGGCCTGTCGCCGACAACTTCAATTCGGCCTCCGGCCTGCGAGCGGACGCGGATGTTCAGCCGTTTAACGCTGCTCCCGTAATCGATGTATTTCCATGCGGCGCGGTCGCCGTTGCGAATGGATGCGATCTGTTCGTTATTATATTGGTTTTCAATTAGTTGTATGCGAACATTCCCAAACAGTAAGCAGGCTCGTTCGGCCTCGATTTTTTCAGTGGACGGAAGCGGTTTTCCCGCGCCCTGCGAAGTCATCGGAACTTCGGGGATGCTGCCGTCTTCGCGGAACTCGATCGGCTCTACGCAGGCCTTGCGCATCATTGCACAGTTGTGTGTCGGACGGTGGTAAAAAACGTACCATTGTCCCTGAAATTCCGCCACCGAACCGTGATTGTTCCAAGCCGAAGGGTCGCTGCCCGCATTGTCGATAATCACGCCGCCGTATTTGAACGGGCCGAGCGGCGAATCGGAGGTGGCATAACCGATGCAGGTAGGGCGGTCTTGGCGGCTGACGTCGGCATAAACAAGGTAATAAATGCCCTTCCGCTTGAAAACGAAAGCGCCTTCGTGAAAATGGTGTTCCTTTTCGGTAACAAGTCCGTTTGTAATCGACGAAATATCAATGCTTTGCATATCCGGATTCATCCGCGCTCCCTTGGCGGAGAACTGTCCCCAATAGTAATAGGCCTGTCCGTCGTCGTCGATAAAAACGGTAGGGTCAATTTGATAAGCGCCCTCAATCGGCTTGCCGTTTTTGAAAGGGCCTGTCGGCGATGGGCTTGTTGCCACGCCTTCGGTACTGTTCGACAGGCAGTAATAGAGGTAATAGACGCCGTTGCGGTAGATCATATCGGGCGCGTAGAGGCTGTTGTCAGCGTAAGGAATCTGATCGTCCTTTCCGCTCGACGCGAAGGTGTTTTCAAATAACTGCCAATGACACAAATCGGGCGACGAAAGCACATTGTATCGGTTTGAGCAGTAGTATTTTGTCGATTCGTCGAGCGAACCATAGACATACATTTTGCCGTCTTTGTCCACGCGGGCGGTCGGGTCAGCGATATACACGCCCGGAGGCGAGATCGGGTTTTGAGCCGTAATTCGGTTTATCAATGAGAATAAGGCAAATAGTGCAATAAAATATTTCATTGTTTTAAGGTTTTCTGTCCGCGCTTGGAAGTTCGAGGAGCATCCATTTGTCGTCGGTTACGCCTTCAAGAATATTCTGTACGCACAGATTCCATGAAATAAACCCCACAAATTTGCCGTTTTTATCCGTATAATCGGCGGCGGGAGCCAGCGGAGCACCGGTATCGGCATCGTAATTCTCGTGCATGGAATCCCATTTTTTGATGTCGTCCAAAAGCAGCGTCCCCAGTGTTTCGGCTTGCCAACGAATTTCATTGTCAAAGCCATAGTTTTTTAAACCGATGGAATACAGATAATTAGCCACACACCAGACGGGGCCTTGCCAGTTGGAAAACGGGATAATGATGTTTTTATTGTTGTAATCGGGGTCTTTGGCCGACAAGGAGCGGAAGCCGTATTTTGCCCGCATCTCCGTGCTGTCGAGTAAATATCGCTTTATCATTTCCCGTCCTTTTTCATCAGGCGCAAGTTTCTGAATTAGAGGAATAAAACTCGAATAGCTCACGCGGCGGTAGAAACTGCGCGTTTCGCGGTCAACGGTATAATAAACCGCATCCTTATCATCCCAAAGGTATTTGTTGATCGCATCTTCCAATTGAGCGGCTTTAGCCATCAAAACGACATAATCTGTCGTTTTGCCCAGTTTTTGGGCAATCAAAGCCTGCGCAATGATTTCGCGCAGCTGGAAAGTGCTTGCGTCGGGCGCGAGGAAGGAGCGCGTATCGTCCTCGAAATAGTTCATTGCGGGATTGTTGTCCGCACCGCTTTGTCCTGCATTTTCCCAGAAATAGCATCCCGAAAGCGAATCTTGTTGCGTTTTGTCGCGGTATTCCAGCACCTTCATCAGGGCGGCGTAATGCGGCTTAATCCATTCAAAATCATTTGTTTGTTCGGAATAAAAATAAACGCCTTGCGAAAGGAAAGGTTTCATGGCGAACTTACCGAAGACTTCGCGCGGCCCTTCGGTAGTGGCGCAACCGGCCACATAACCGTCGCTGTCAATGTTTGCAATCAAATTCAATGCCCAGTATTTCAAGTATTCGGGTTTGCCCACCGAAGCCAAATGGCAGCCCATGAAAAAGCCGTCCCAATCCCACATCTGTTTGTAGAAACCGGCGGGTATCAGGTAGGGGTATTTCAGATAGCCTTCTGCCGGCCGGATGACTTGCGGTTCGAGGCGGTCGAACTCGGCGACAAGCGCCGTTTTCAGTTTTGCCAACTCTTCGTTGCTCATACTCGTATTTCTATTAAGATTGTCCTGTTTGTTTGAATGGCATCCCGGCATTGCAACGGCTGTCATCATCGCGATAGCGGACAGAAAAAGTTTCTTCATTGCGGTAATTTTTTCGGGTTGATTCACTCCTCAATTTTGAACGTCCAATATTCCTGCGCTACCGGCGGCATTTTCGATAACAAATCTTTTGGAACACTGATAACCAGCTCATTGTTGCTGAACTCCCATTTCAGGGGCTTGTTGTATCCGAGCAGCGAAACCTTAGTTCCTGCCTGCACCGGAACCGATTTCAGGCGGATTTCCATTCCCGAAAGGTCGTTAGTAAAGGCATAAACCGTTCGTCCGTCCTTGCTTTGCGTAAACCGGATATCGTCTTCTTGCCAGACCCGCCGCGGACGAGTATTATAAATTCCCTCGCCATTGACGGAAAGCCAGCGGCCTGTTTCTTCGAGTTGCGCAATGGCAGCGGGATGAAAGCGTCCGTCGCCATCGGGGCCTATGCCGACCATAAAACTGCCGCCCTTGGCCACCGCGTCAATCAGATTTTTGATAATCCACTGCGAACCCTTGTAATT
>JAISUH010000081.1 GCA_031272205.1 Dysgonamonadaceae bacterium
GCCTTGAATACAGCGGGACGAGCGATTGCCCCCTGTTTTTCCATAAATGACAAGAATCTCATCCGATTTGCATTTTCTGAAACGGGACAGAATCCCGATTAAGGTTAAAATAACCACAAGAATCAAAACTCCAATAACAAAAGGTAAGTTCATAATTATAATTTTTTAATTGTTAATAATTTATACGATAAATTCAACAGGATGCACCGACTTCCGCGTGCCCGAAACTTTAATTTTTTGCCCTTTTTCGAGCTTCAAGCCGTCGGCATTTAAAAGAGTAACCGTAACAGGGCGACCTTCGAGAGTGATAAAAACTTCGCCGATTTTCCGATCTTCGTTCCAGAAATAGACTTCGGCGTCCATTTCGTTGATAACTTCGGTATATTTCAGGTTTTGCTGCAATTTTGTATAGACAAAATTGTAGAGATAGTAAAGCACCACTACAAACACAAGCCCGGTCAGAACTGCAATTGTGCAGGAAACCCAGGTAACATCGTTCGTAAGGGTCAGCACGAGTGAAAATCCAAGTGCAAAATGCAACAGTCCTTTAAAGGAAATCAGATCACTTGTCGTAAGCGCTCCGGGATCGATGTCGGCGCTTACGTCCACACCTGTTTCTAAATCACCGAAAATCAGTGAACCCACTGTCGTGAGGACGAAAAGAGCCGCAGAGGCAATTAAAACAATAACATACCAAGCCATAGTTCGTTTATTTTTAATAAGTTATCCATATTTAGGTCAAATTTCGATAAAAATTTATCGTTTTTCGATAAGCAAAGGTATGTATTATTTTTTGAATAACAAAATATTTTTATCGATTTTCGATATTTTTTTCCCTTTTTCCAGAAAATATTTATCGAATTATATTTTCGAATCTCTTAAAACCTGCTGCAGAACTGCATTTCGACTATTTTTCAAGTTCTCGGACACAATTTGAAACTTGTTCCAAAGTTTACGGAAAAATGTGTATTTTTGTATCCGTTTTACCGGAAAGGTAAAAAATAACAGAAAAAAATCAATTGAAAAAAATGGATATAGTACTCAGCGGTATTCGTTCGACCGGAAATTTGCACTTGGGAAATTATTACGGCGCGTTGCGCAATTTCATCAAGATGCAGGACGAAAACAAGTGTTTTTTCTTCATTGCCGACATTCATTCGCTCACCACGCATCCCGACCCGAAAATCCTGCACGGTAACGTGCGTAACGTGCTGGTAGATTACCTTGCGGCGGGAATCGACCCCGAAAAATCGGTTATCTATGTGCAAAGCGAAGTTCCGGAGGTAGCGGAATTGTATCTTTACCTGAACATGCACGCCTATTTGGGCGAATTGTCAAAAACCACTTCGTTCAAGGAAAAGGCGCGGAAACAGCCCGAAAACGTAAACGCAGGACTGCTCACCTACCCCACGCTAATGGCTGCGGATATTCTTATCCACAACGCCGACAAAGTCCCTGTGGGAAAGGATCAGGAACAGCATTTGGAAATGACGCGCCGTTTTGCCCGCCGCTTCAATAATTTCTACGGCGTGGAATATTTTAAAGAGCCGGTGGCCTACAATTTCGGGCAGGAACTGATAAAAATACCGGGCTTGGACGGAAGCGGCAAAATGGGCAAATCGGAAGGCAACGCCATCTATTTGGCCGATTCTCCCAAAGATATCGAGAAAAAAGTGAAACGCGCTCTCACCGACTCAGGCCCAACCGAGCCCCATTCCGTGAAACCCGATTACATCGAAAACCTCTTCACCATCCTGAGGGTCGTTTCCGCCCCTGATGTGGTGCAGCATTTCGAAGACAAATGGAACACCTGCGAAATCCGTTACGGAGACCTCAAAAAGCAATTGGCCGAAGACATCATCAAGGTAACCGCTCCCATCCGCGACCGCATACTTGAAATTGAGAAAGACGAAGCCTATCTGCACAAAGTAACCACCGAAGGCGCCGAAAAAGCGCGGGAAAGCGCAGGAAAAACAGTGCGGGAAGTGCGGGAAATCATGGGTTTCAAGGCTTTTTGAGCGGAGAGCAAACAATTTTTCGGATAAGTTTGTTTTTTAATATAATACAAAATTTCCGAATCAGATTATGCTCCCATTCCAAACGATACAGCTTTCCGACAAACCGATTTTTGATCGGTTTTTAGAAGGCAACCCCTATCGTTCGTCCGATTTAAGTTTCACCAATCTTTATTGCTGGCAGGAGAAATTCCAAACGCAGTTTGTGGTGCAGGACGATTGGCTTTTTATCCGTTTTCAGGATAAAAAAGGCCGCAATTCCTACCTGAAACCTATTGGGAAGAGCAAGTTGGCCGACGCAATAAACATTCTTGAAAAAGACAGCGTCGCGTGTAACTGCCTGTTTCAGATCCGCGGATTGACGCAACAGATGTGCGAAGAGGTGGAAGCCGCGATGCCCGGAAAATTCACGTACAGCCTCAACCGGAGCGTGTCCGATTACCTTTACACATCGGAGAAATTGATTCACCTTTCGGGAAAAAAGTTGCAGAGCAAGCGAAATCACATCAACCGTTTCAAAAACGAAAACCAATGGGAATACCGCTCGCTAACCGGAAATCCGGAGGCGCTTGCCGAATGTAAAAAAATGCTCGCCGAATGGATGGAAAAGGACGCCCGCGAAGAACGCGACCCTTCGCTCGTGTTCGATGACATCGCCACAAACACGATGCTTGACCATTTTGACTATTTCGGCCTGCGCGGCGGGATGATTTGCGCCGACAACAAGTTAGTGGCTTTTTCGCTCGGCTCGCCTTTGACGGCCGATACCTTCGACGTACACGTCGAAAAAGCCTTTACCGACACACATGGAGCATACTCCATTATCAATCAGCAGCTTATAGAGCATGAGGCTGCTGAATTTACCTATATCAACCGCGAAGATGACTTGGGGATGGACTCCCTTCGGAAAGCTAAACTCTCCTATCAGCCCGATATTTTGTTGGAGAAATTTGTAGCCCGCAAAAAAGAAATTTAACCCCAACAGGCCATGATCCGATATGCCGATGCTTCGTCAGAACCCGCTGTCCGCACGATGTGGAAGCTCTGCTTCAACGATAGCGATGCGTTTATGGAACTGTATTTCCGCGAGAAATACCGCCCCGATAGCACCTTGATTTATTATCACGAAGGTATCGCCGCAGCATCGCTGCAAATGCTGCCGTTCCGGTTCCGGTTTTGGGGGAAAGAAATCCCCGTCGTTTATCTTTCGGGACTGTGCACACTGCCCGATTTCCGAAAACGGGGTTTTATGGGTCGGTTGATTCGGAAATCTTTCGATGAAATGGGGCGAAATGGAATAGCGCTTGCCGTTTTGGTGCCGCAAGACAAGGCCGTGATGCGCTATTACGAAACCTTCGGCTTTGCCCGGACTTTCGATGACGGAGTCCCCCAGCCCTCTCTGAAAGAGTTGATGCTCAACTGCCGTGGAGATTTGGAAGCGGCTTATCGGACATTCGACGCGCATTACCGCCATCGCGACATGACCGTCCAAAAAACACTTGCCGATTTCCGCTCCATCGTCGAAGACGCCGCCCTGTCCGGCTTCCCCGAAAAAACGAGTCTGACGGGAATGTCGCGCATCATCGATGCCGAAAAGCTGACGTCCATTTTTGCCGGTGCAAATGTCGGCCTCCCATTTTCGATTTCCGTCCGCGATGAAATTCTATCGCAAAACAACAGAATTTTTTCCGTTGAAAAGGGCAAAATTGGAAAAACAGGAGGAGAAAACAATCCCGATTTGACGGTCGATGTGCAAGAATTGGCGCAGCTTCTTTTGGGTTATCGCACAAGCGAAAAACGGTCTGCTTACCACAGCCTCTTCCCCGAAAAAAAAACCTTGATTTGTTTTATGATGGAGTGAGAGGTTGTCGCTCTATAAAACAATATATCTCTTGCTGTATTTTACCAAACCTTTGCAGTCCTTTGTATTTCTGCATAAAACTTTTCGTGTGTTTTTTTTATTTTATCGAAAAGCTTAGCGTTTATCAAAATGGTGATCGTCGTAATATTTCGAGAAGGTGTGCCCCCAACGGAAGCCCCGTTTTTGAAATTCTTCCACTACAACATGGCCGGGATAGAAAGTGCCGTTCACGGTTGTGTCTAAAACTGCGCCGGAGGGTTGGTTAGGGCGATTGATGCGTTTCCACCGCACCGGATTAAATCGCGGGTTGATGTCGATGGCCATTCCCTGCGCGTGCTTGGAATAGGACACGTTGCGGTAGCAAAACGAGGATGTATTGTTGTCGTCCATCGACAGGCTGTCGTTCCAGTTGTATTTCACAATGGGGATTGCTTTTTCGACGACAAAACCCTTTTCCGACATAAATGCAAACATATAACGCAAATCGCCGCTTATTTTTTTGTTCGCCAAAACTTGTCCCCGATGAATTTTTCCGTCCGTCGAAAGATAGCTTACCTCAATCAACTCCAACAGATCGATGATCGTTTTCGGAGCCTTACTTCCGGCAACAGCTTCCTGAAACGTGTATCGGCTGTCGATAATGGTGTCGGGCAAGGCTTTCGTTTCTATACGTATCGAATCCTCCGTAATGATTTTCGAATCCGGTTTGGCTTTTTCCCTCCCTTTACACGACCACAAAACAAGCCCGACAAGAAACATCAAGGGATAGTATTTGTTCATTCTAAATCATCCATAATCTTGTTATTTTTAAGGCTTAACTCAATTCCAGTCCGAACTCATCCGACAGTTTCTGCAAGGCGGGGTTTTGTCGTACCATTTCGTCGAAAATTTCCCGCGAAGTCAGGGACTTTTTTATGGCGTTGCCTTCGGCAATGCGGATGCTCATCGTTATATCGTCATTCCGAAGTGTTTTTCGGAGGAAGGCGAGTATCGACAAGCTGTTGTCGTCCAAATACTGCTTGTTGATTTCGGTA
This sequence comes from Dysgonamonadaceae bacterium, assembly GCA_031272205.1. Lineage (GTDB taxonomy): Bacteria > Bacteroidota > Bacteroidia > Bacteroidales > Dysgonomonadaceae > JAISUH01. The sequence goes on from JAISUH010000081.1 coordinate 4,911, forward strand.
TTCACTTCTACTTCGAAAAGCGTGTCGCCCAGCATTTTGGGATGGTAGAGGTTCATGGTGTTCTGAAGCAGTTTTTCCTCTTTCAATTGATTGGAATAGGCTTTCCATGCCGCGATCAGTTCTTTTTCCGAGAAAAGTTGAGAAGCCGAAGATTGTGTTTCTTCCGCTTTGGAAGGCTGTATCGGTTCTTCTTCCACTTTGTTGTTGATGCCCGAAATGGAGATCCCCATCTCCGCGATGGAAATGGTTTTCCTCTTCAACGAAGGCGAAGCTTCGGGCGCCGCTACGGATTCCGGTTCAGGTTTTTCAACCCGATTTTGCACTTCCGGCGTTTTCACTGCTTGCACTTGCGGTTTTGCCGATTCCTCCTGTTTTTGAGGAGCCGCGGTCGGCGGCGCTGCGGGTTGTTCCCCTTTCGGGGCAGGTTCGATGGATTTTATTTCGTTCTTGTGTATTTCGGTCGGTTGCGCACTTGGAGTCGACAACTGGCACAGACGGATCAGCGTCAGCTCTATCAACAAACGTTTGTTTTTGCTCAGGCGGTAGTTCAAGTCGCAGTCGTTTGCCAATTCGATGGCTTTATAGAGAAAAGCGTTATCGCAACGTTTTGCCGTCTCGATATAGCGTTGGCGGATTGATGCGCCCACCTGAAAGAGTTGCGCCGTCATTGTGTCTTTGCAAACCATCAAATCGCGGAAGTGCGACGCAATGCCGCTGATGATGTATTGTCCTTCGAAGCCACGGTTTAGAATATCGTTCAAAACCAACAGACAGTCTGTTACGCTGCCGGCAAGTATCGCATCGGTCAGTTTGAAATAATATTCGTAATCCAGCACATTCAGATTCTCGATAACGGCCTTGTAGGTGATGTTACCGCCCGTGAAACTTACGGTCTGGTCGAAAATCGACAGGGCGTCGCGCATACCTCCGTCGGCTTTCTGGGCGATGACGTTCAGAGCTTCCGGTTCGGCGCTGACATTTTCTTCCTTAGCCACATATTGCAGGTGTTCCACTATATCGGAGATACCGATGCGGTTGAAGTCATAGACCTGACAACGCGACAGGATGGTCGGGATTATCTTATGTTTTTCGGTGGTAGCGAGGATGAAAATGGCGTGAGCCGGAGGTTCTTCCAAGGTTTTCAGGAACGAGTTGAATGCCGCTGCCGAGAGCATGTGCACCTCATCGATGATGTAAACTTTGTATTTTCCGATTTGCGGCGGGATGCGCACCTGATCGATCAGCGAGCGGATGTCGTCAACGGAATTGTTTGATGCCGCGTCGAGTTCGTGAATGTTATAAGAACGCTGTTCGTTAAATGCCACACAGGACTCGCAATGGTTGCAGGCCTCGTGTTCCGGGGTCGGATTCATGCAATTTATCGTTTTGGCGAAGATACGCGCACAAGTCGTTTTGCCCACGCCGCGAGGTCCGCAAAACAGATAGGCATGCGCCAACTTATTGCTTGCGATGGCATTTTTCAGCGTGGTCGTAAGAGCCGCTTGGCCAATGACCGAGCGGAAGGTCGAAGGACGGTATTTTCGTGCCGAAACAATGTAATTGTCCATAAAAAATTCTCCGAAAAAAATAATGAATACAAATATACGAAAAAATTTTCGGACAATCTCATCGAAAACACAATAATACAAAAAGAAGGCCTCCCTTTTGACGGGGAAACCTTCTTTTAAAAAATCGTTGATATTTGGATGAAGATTACATCATTCCACCCATTCCGCCGCCCATTGGCATTTGCGGAGCAGGATTATCTTCTTTCTTTTCGGTGATCACGCACTCGGTCGTCAGGAACATTCCGGCAATAGAAGCCGCATTTTCCAAGGCTACGCGCGTAACCTTAGTCGGGTCGATAACGCCGGTTTTGAACAAGTTTTCGTAGTTGTCGGTACGAGCGTTGTATCCGAAATCTCCTTTGCCTTCGCGCACTTTCTGTACGACTACGGCTCCTTCTTTTCCGGCGTTGGCCACGATTTGGCGAAGCGGTTCTTCGATAGCGCGTTTCACGATTTCGATACCGGTTGTTTCGTCTTCATTGTCGCCTTTCAAGCCTTCGAGCGTATCGATAGCGCGGATATAAGCAACGCCGCCGCCGGGGACGGTACCTTCTTCAACGGCGGCTCGGGTTGCCGAGAGGGCGTCGTCAACGCGGTCTTTCTTTTCTTTCATTTCCACTTCGGAAGGAGCTCCCACGTAAAGCACTGCAACTCCGCCGGCGAGTTTGGCCAAGCGTTCCTGCAATTTTTCGCGGTCGTAATCGGAAGTTGTTTTTTCGATTTGGGCGCGGATTTGTGCGATGCGGGCTTTGATAGCGTCTTTTGAACCTGTCCCGTTGACGATGGTCGTCGTATCTTTGTCGATGGTTACTTTTTCGGCGCTTCCGAGCATATCTAACGTTGCTGTCTCAAGCGAGAGGCCTTTCTCGTCGGAGATCACCACGCCGCCCGTCAAAATGGCGATGTCTTCCAGCATCTCTTTCCTGCGGTCGCCAAAACCCGGAGCTTTCACGGCGGCGATTTTCAACGAGCCGCGCAAGCGGTTCACGACCAAGGTGGTCAGCGCTTCGGAATCGATATCTTCGGCGATAATCAACAGCGGTTTGCCGGTCTGAACGCCTTTTTCCAGAATAGGAAGCAGGTCTTTGATGGCGGATATTTTTTTGTCGTGGATAAGGATCAACGGATTGTCAAATTCAGCTTCCATTGTTTCGGTATTGGTTACAAAATAAGGAGAGATGTAACCGCGATCAAACTGCATACCTTCGACAACATCAACGTAAGTGTCGGTTCCTTTGGCTTCTTCAACGGTGATAACGCCTTCTTTGCTTACTTTTTCCATTGCTTCGGCAATCAGTTTACCGATGGTCTCGTCGCCGTTAGCGGATATTTTGGCAACATTTTCAATTTTGTCGAGGTCGCTGCCTATTTCAACCGATTGTTTTTTCAGGCTTTCCACTACTTTTGCAACGGCTTTGTCGATACCGCGTTTCAAATCCATGGGGTTTGCACCGGCGGTTACGTTTTTCAATCCCACGCCGATGATGGATTGCGCCAATACGGTGGCGGTGGTTGTTCCGTCGCCCGCGTCGTCGTTGGTTTTTGAAGCGACTTCTTTAACCAGTTGAGCGCCCATATTTTGGAAAGCGTTTTCCAATTCCACTTCTTTGGCTACGGTTACGCCGTCTTTTGTGATTTGAGGCGCACCGAATTTTTTGTCGATAATTACGTTGCGGCCTTTAGGTCCGAGCGTTACTTTTACTGCGTCGGCCAATGCGTCCACGCCCTGTTTCAACAAGTCGCGGGCTTCCATTTCGAATTTAATTTCTTTTGCCATATTGTTTTTTCTTTATGATTCGTTTGTTTTTTTTGATTGATTGTCGAAAAATTATTCTACGATTGCCAAAATGTCCGATTGACGCATGATCAAATATTGTTCTCCGTCCACTTCAATTTCGGTACCGGCATATTTGCCATACAACACTTTGTCGCCTGTTTTTACGACCATTTCTTCGTCTTTTGTACCTTTACCTGCGGCAACCACTTCGCCTTTCAGCGGTTTTTCTTTTGCCGAATCGGGAATGATAATTCCTCCAACTGTTTTTTCTTCTGCAGCAGCCGGTTTTATCAACACTCTGTCTGCTAATGGTTTGATGCTCATACGATAATGAATATTTTAATGGTTTAACTAATTAATTATTTTTTTTTGTTTGATGTGCGCCGTTTATGCGACACGTTATACATACTGCAAACCCTATGCCAAAATACAAATCGGGAGGATTTGCCGATAAGTGCGCCGGAGGGCTGACAAAATTTCAGTCTTCAAATATTTTTTCTTCGTATCACCTTTCTTGTTACCTTTGCAGTTATAATTTATGTGCCGCATCATGTTGAAAAAATTTTTTCTTCCGCTTTTTTTTGCCCTTGTCTTTGCCGCGCAAGGACAAACAACATACAAACGCATCGTGTCGCTTGCCCCATCGCTCACGCAAAGCCTCTATTTTCTCGGCGCACAAGACCTTTTGGTGGGATGCACCAACTATTGCGAGGAGGCCAAAAAAGACAACAAACCCGTTGTGGCCACAGCAGTAAAATTGAACATCGAAAAACTATTAAGCGTCAAACCCGACCTTGTGCTCGCCTTAGGCTTATCCGGCGCGGAAGATTTGGAAACCATACGCAAATTCGGCATCAAGGTAGAGGAATTTCAATCGCCCAAATCCTTCGATGAAATTTGCGAACAATTCATTAACTTGGGAAAAATGGTCGGAAAACAAGCCGATGCCGAAAAAATAGTATCGGACAGCCGGCTGAAAATAAACGAGATAAAAGTCGGTAGAACGTTGAAGCCCCATTACCGAATGTTCTTCCAGATTGGAGTGAATCCCATTTTTTCGGTTCTGCCCCATACTTTTATGAACGATTATATCACGCTGCTGAACGGCGAAAATATCGCTTCTCGATTGGCGCACGGCACGGTTGGCCGCGAGTTTGTGATAGCGGGTAATCCCGATTGTATTTTCATCGCAGCGATGGGCGTCGTGGGCGATGAGGAGAGGAAGGTTTGGCTCAAATACCGTACGCTGAGCGCGTCGGAGAAAAAGCAGGTTTTCATCGTCGATGCCAAAATGGCCTGCCAACCCACCCCCATAACTTTCGTGCAAACGATAGAGTTTTTGGATCAACAGCTGAAATGAACCTGAAAATGGAAATGCAACGAAAACAATTGAAACGAGTGTTCGACCTTTTGCTGCTATTGGCGGCATTGGTCGTCGTGTCGGCATTATCGCTGGGCATCGGCGAAATCTCCATCCCTTTTTTCGACATTCCCCGTTTGTTCTCCGAAAAAGGGGGCATGGAATACGGTGTCTTGGCCTATATCCGTCTGCCGCGCACGCTGCTCGGCTTTGCCGTCGGGGGCAGCCTAAGCTTGGCAGGAGCGATACTGCAAGGCATTTACCGCAATCCCTTGGTCGAGCCTTACACGCTTGGCATATCGGGCGGAGCATCGTTAGGCGTTACTTTTGCTATTGTCAGCGGCTTGCAGTTGCTGAACGCTTTTTTCTTGCCCTTGGCAGGATTTATCGGCGCCTTCGCCAGCATCTTCTTGGTTTATACACTGAGTTTGCGGCGCAACTCATTGAATGTGAACCGAATGTTGCTCATCGGAGTGATGGTGAGCTTCATCTCCTCGTCGCTGATGATGTTTCTGATGTCGATCACCACTTCCGATAATTTGCACGGCATTGTGCTGTGGACAATGGGCTCGCTTGCCGCCTCCGACAATACGATGATCGTTGCTATGCTTGTGCTCTCGCTTATTTGCCTTGCGGCATCCTATCTGTTTGTCATGCCGCTCAACGCTTTGCGCATGGGCGAAGAAAACGCCCGTTATTTGGGCTTCAATGTCAATGTCGTCATTCGTATTCTGTTTGTCGTTACATCGCTGCTCACGGGCGCGTGTATCGCTGTAGCGGGGATTATCGGGTTTGTGGGCTTGGTCATTCCCCACATCGTCCGCTTGAGGGTGGGTTCGGATTACCGCATCGTGCTCGTTTCTTCTTTTTTGAGTGGCAGCATTTTTCTTATCCTTTGCGATTTGCTTGCCCGTACCATCGTAGCTCCCAACGAATTGCCCATCGGCGTTATCACGGGCATCATTGGAGGCGTGATGTTTATTGTGTTGTTGAGCCGCTCCGGCCGTGTAACTTCAAAAAACTGACAGGATGAGCGGATTTCTTGACATACAAAACATTTCTTGCGGATACTCCGGCGGGTTCAGGATTCGGAATATAAATTTTTCCTTAGCCGAAGGGGCTTTCGCGGGAATCATCGGGCCTAACGGCTCGGGGAAAACCACGCTTTTCAAGGGCGTAACGGGAAGCCTTCCCTTACTCGAAGGGCGGATGCTGTTGGGCGGGGAGGATTTATCGAGCCTTACTTTTCGCGAAAAAGCGAAAAAAATGGCCGTAGTATCGCAATTTGCCGAGATTGCCGACATTAGGGTGGAAGATTACGTGTTGATGGGCAGACTGCCTTATCGGAAACGCTTTCAGTTTTTCGACCGGAAAGATGATATCGAAATGGCGCATCACTATATGCGGCTGACGCATACTTACAGCCTCAGGGATAAGCTCATATCCGAATTAAGCGGGGGCGAAAGGCAGATGGCAAGCATCGCGGCGGCCTTGTCGCAACAGCCCCGCTTGCTCTTGCTCGACGAACCTACCGCACACCTCGATATTACGCATCAGGTGCGTTTTATGAATCTCATCCAGCGCTTGAACGAAGAGTTGCGGCTGACGGTAATGATGATTGTGCACGACCTCTCGCTTGCTGCCGAATATTGCGATTTTTTGCTGATGATGAAAGAAGGGCAAACGTTTTGTCAGGGCGAACCCGACAAAGTGCTCACCTACGAAAACATCGAACAGGTTTACGATACGGTGGTCGTGGTTAAAACCAATCCCGTATCGGGAAAACCTGTGGTTTTCCCGATCTCCGAGCGACGGTTGCGTGATGCTTGACGGTAAAGCCGCCTTTTGTCGGTTCTTTTCGATCCTTGGTGAACAATTTTATCATAAAAATGACTATTTTTGAACCCGAATAATAGAATTGTATGGTTATGAAAACTCGTAAATTGCTTTGGATAATCCTTGCGATTGCCCTATTGGGAGTTGGTCTTTACTTTGTGTTGTCGCGTGCGGAAAAAGCAAAAACCGATGAGATAGGGCAAGCACAGGCCTTGGATATCACCTTCAACAAACAGGGCGAACTTTTCTTCATTGCTTCGCAAAAAGGAGATACCCTTGCGACGATCGAAATAGAAATCGCCGATAACGAGCAAAGCCGCGCCCAAGGACTGATGTACCGAAAATCGATTCCCGAAAATGCGGGGATGCTTTTTATACAGGACGAAGAAGATATTCAAAGCTTTTGGATGAAAAACACCTTTATCCCGCTCGACATGATTTTTGCCAACGCCAACAAGAACATCGTAACCATTCAGACAAACACCACGCCCCTGCAAGAGTGGTCGTATTCGTCTTCGGCGCCCGCCCTCTACGTGATTGAGGTAAATGCCGGATATTGCGCCGCTAAGGGAATAAAGACGGGTGACACCTTCGATTATAATCAATGAAATAAGGGCAGAATCGGGTGTGGCGTTCTTGGGCTACGAAGGGTTGCGCAAGAACAGATAAAGGGGCACACTTTATTAACCGTATGCTTCAGCTTACGGACAGAACATCCCTCTCCACTCAAAAGTCCCGCCGAGGGACGACACTTGCATCGCCTTTTTTTTAAAAAACATTCCAAATTTTCGAAATTTGGAATGTTTAGCTGTCCCCTCGAAGAACTAAGAACTATAAACTACCCACTAAAACACCCTCTTTCGCGCCTTCTAACTTCTAATTTCTACCTTTTCAACTTCCAACTCTTCATTCTCAATTCTTCATTCTCAACTCCCCCCTCTAAACCTTGAACGTGAACCATTATTCCCGTCGGGTGGGGACAAAAATGAAAAGCGGGGCTGCCTCTGATTTTGAGACAGCCCCCGCTTGTTGAGTTGCACCGGATTGAGGCCGCGGACATTGCCGCAGGTCATTTACAATCCGTTAATATTCGTATTCAGCCATACGAGCCGTTTTTCCACGAAATCCACCAAATAATTGATTTCGGCGGAGTATGTGCCCCTGTCGATATAATTGGGCCACATCACCTCGTTGATATCCCATCCGGCGCCGCCGCTCGCTTTGCTCCCGAAATTCCTTTGTTGGGCTTCATTCAAAGAGGCCGCTTTGTCTTTAATGAAATTGGGGATTTGGTCCAATTGGGGTTTCAGCGCGTTCCATCTTGCTTTCAACTCGGAAACGAAGGAGGGGTCTTCAAAAAAGCGGTCGAACCACGGCGAGCAGGTCTTGATATACCAGCCGTCGGGCCCGACGGACGACGCCCCCTGTTCCCACGTGATGTGTTCGGCGTTCCCGAAGGCGATGTCGAAGTCCCAGACGAGCGGCATCTCTATTTTTCCGTTGCGGATGGCCATGTAACAGCTGCCGCGCATATTCCCATCCACATTCTTAGCCAATTCCTGCACAATATAGTAATTGATAAAGGAAGGCACGTCGATGTATTTTCTGTAGCCGTTTGTCGCGTCGGTGAAGTTGTCGGAATAGAGCGTTTGTTCCGCCGTATTGAAAAAGTCTTTCACATAATTGAATTGTGCGTCGTTTGGCGTATCGGGGTCTTTAAACATCATGGGAAGCTCTTTTTTGTCGGTTTTGAATTTATAGGGTTCGTCGTAGTGGAAATCCAATTCGAGAAAATAATTTCCCGCAACGTCGCTGCTGCCCACCAAATCCATATTGAGCCGGTCTTTCGCCACTTTCACGTGCTCGGTGAACGAATACACGCCTTGATACACGTTGTTTTTGTAAAAATCGATGCTGTAAGAGGCCGGCGTCCAGCTCATTCCGGCAATCCGAGCCATCTCGAAGGCCGTGATGTTGCGGAGCAGGGTCTTATCGGTATAGTTTGCCAAGAGCGCCCAGTCTTTATCGGAGGGCAAGCCAAGGATCGAAGCCTTGCTGTCTAATTTCATCCGGTAGGGTTTTTTGGGCATTCCCCACGTGGAATTTCCGCGCCCCCGCACGCCGGTTCTCGCTGTGAACGAAACCACGTTGGAATAATAGCTGTCGAGGTCTTTCATCTCGATGGTCGAACTCACGTAGTTTTCCTTGTCCAAAATCTCAGCGCCGCCATCCGTAGTCAAATACAGCCTCGGTAGCCGTTTCAGGTCTTTCGATACGCTGACGCGGTAGTCTTTTTTCGAGCCGTCTTCGGCGACGATGGTGTAGGTTACGGGGCTGCTGAAATTGTTCGCCGTAACGCCGCTGACCTGTTCCACATTGCCTATCATAACGCTTCTTCCCTTGAAAGTGAAATTGGCGATAAGGTTATTGGGCGAGGCGGCGTAAGGAATCGACAGGCTGACGTCCTGATCCTGTATCGATCCGGCGGCGATTTTTTCCAATTCACCGTTTAAGGTCGGCGTGAACGAGAACGTTTCAAATTCGGCGGCAGACGACTTCGCCGCAATGACGGTGTAGTTGGTTTTCGTGCCGTCTTCGGCCACGACGGTATAAGTTACGGGGTTGCTGAAATCGTTTTGAGTAACGCCGCTGACCTGTTCCACATTGCCCACCATAACCGATTTTCCTTGGAAAGAGAAGGTGGCGATGAGCTTATTGAGCGAGGCGGTATAAGGCATAGACAGGTTTACTTCGTTTTTCCAGATTAAACCAACGACGGTTGTTTCTATCCCGCTGTTCAAGGTTGGAGAGAACGAAAAGGATTCGAGGCGGGCGTCCGATGAAAGGCTTTCACCGGGTTGGTCTTTCGAGCAGGAGCTGAAGAATGACAACAGGATAAAACACAGCGCCACAGCCGTTGCATTGACCGAGAGATGATATTTCAGCTGTTTGTGATTTTTTTTACACATATTCAAGTACATGATAGCTTAAAAGTTGAATGAATGATTGATCTATTTTCGGAGAATTAAAACGGAATATCTCCGGAATGCCGGCGGCATGATACCGCAAACGGCGCTCCGGAGACATTATTATCTATATTTACGTAAATCGGAGATTACCAGTAGATAGCCTGATCTTCGTCCGGAATCAACGTATCCACGTTACGTTGCATCAGCATGGTACCCTTACATCTGTAGGGGAAATCGATGTTGGCGCTCGATACCGTGTCCGTGTATTTATACTCCATTGTCAGCGTAAAGAAACGCTTGATAACGTGCGGACGGTCAACATCGAGTTCTTCTTTGATTTCGTAAGTCGGTGTTCCGATCACTTCGAAGCTCAACGCCGGTTCGGTGGCTGACAATTCCAATAATCCTTTTTTCACGTACAGACCCGTACCTTCACCGGTATTATCGTCCATGATTTCCGTTACTTCGGTCGGTTCCAAGAACTTGCACAACACTTTGAAATGGCTTCTGTTTTCAGCCAATTCTTCCGTGATGCCGGCATAGAAGAAAATGGTATTATCATCAACAACCCTTGCGTCGCGCGAGTTGGCAGTCATGTAATTCACGTCGTTTCCCTGAAAATACACATACATACTGCTGGCGCTGTACGTTCCCGAATAGTCGTTAAACGGCATCACCCAAAGCAAGGCTTTCTGACGGCCTTTATAGGTGTTTAGCGTATAAGAAGCGTCGGGCAGGATGGTCAGGGGCAAGACCCATTTTTCCACCAAGTCCAATCCGGAGAATTGGAAATTGATATCAAAGAGCGCCACATCGCTGCCTGCCGGAATGCGGCAGGTTTGCGACGGAAAATCGTAAAAATTATCGGGCAACTGTTTGTAATACAGGTCGCTACGGTCAGCATAGCGGTCGATATTCAGATCGTTCAGCGTGTCGTTGTCCACACCGATGCGCACGGTATAATCTTTGTCGTTTTTCTGCGAACCGCTCACAATGACCGGAAGCTTGTAGGTAACAACTTCGTTGTTAGGATTGTACCTCAAATAGATGATCGATACTTCTCCCTGATTGATGGGCGCTTTCAGCGACACCATCCGGGTATATAATTCGCTTTCCCATTCGTCGTTACAACCTGAAAAACCAAGAAGCGCGACAATAAGCAGGGACAAATAAAAATAACGATGTTTCATATTATTCTTTTTTAGTTTGTTTTTATATTCAAATTCGTTAATCATAGGATGGCCATCCGGGCGCTTGCGTCAGACGGGCATTTCGTTTCAATTCGCTGTAAGCGACAGGCCAGAAGTATTTTTTCATCGACCACGATGTTTGCACGCTGGGTACCGCCACCTGTTCGTAGAAATATTCGCGATACTGAGCCGGAACGGTTGTGTTGCAGCCGTAGATCATCTGGTTTTCTTCCTGCGGAGCGTCTTTCCAGCGGCGAAGGTCGAAATAGCGTTGGTTTTCGCCCAAAAATTCGATCTGGCGTTCGCGTTTGATCCATGGTCTCAACTCGTCGGGAGAGGTGTAGGGATCGCCCACGCCGAGGTCGTCGAAATTGGGTACTCCACCGCGCAAGCGTACCGGAAGCACAGCCGCTTTCATGGCCGCAATGTCGCGCGAAAGGGTATAGGTTTCGCTGCCGTCCCACGAAGCGATCTGATAGCTGGTAGTCAGTTCGTTCAGCGCTTCGGCATACATCAGCAGGATGTCGGCGTAACGGATAGCGGTATCCACTTTCGGATAAGCCTGTCCGTTGTTGTAGCTTTCTTTCGGATTCACAAATTTCATCATCCCGATGCCGGTCGGTATCCATCGGTCATTGGTAGATACGATTTTTCGTCCGTCGTTTTCGCCGTAGTAATAGAAGCACTGGAAGTTACGGTTTGCCGCATCGTTTGCGCTGGTGCAGGACCAGAGAGCGCCGCTGAAAGCGACCGAGGCATAGAAGCGCGGTTCGCGGTTGGCGTATTCCTTCCATACATTGGCTTTCAGATAGGGATATTCGCCATCGTAGGTTGTAAATCCTTTTTCGGCGGTGGCCCGGTTAAAGGGTTTGCCGTCGTTCATACCGTAAGCGTCGCACTGTTTGCCGGTAATACCGTGGCAGTTCCATCCGCTTGCTTTGGCTACGGGCATCTGGTGGCGCGACATGGATTGGATTCCGTACTCGTCGTTCAACTGGTTGTCGCCGCGCGTAAAAATCAATTCGGGGCTTTCGGCAACGTAAAGGTCGCCATTAAACACAGCGCGGTAGGAGTCCAGCGGGTCGATATCGCTCCATCCGCCTTCTTCGAAAGTTTTTTCGGAATATATGGGATGATAAGGTATATCCGCCGTTCTCGGATAAGCGCCGTAAGCGTCTCCGGTAGGACGTTTGGGAACGGTATAAAGTTTGTATTTACCCAATTTCATCACATCCAAGGCTGCGGCTGCGGCTTTGGCCCATTTGGCTTCGTCGTATTGTTGGGAGATCAGCTGTTTGCCTTTATCGTCAACAAAGGAGGCCATTTCGGCATTTCCGTTTGCCAAAGGACTGGCGGCATAGAGGTAGGCTTTGGCGCGAACGGCCAACGCAGCGCCTTTTGTCGGGCGCGAAGCGGAGCGCGAGTTGCGGTCGCTTTCCAAATATTCGGCGGCCAGCAACATCTGTTCGGCAATGTATTCCGCACATTCGTCGTAGGTATTCCTCGGATAAGCCAGTTCCGAATACGAAGATTCGTAGTCGAGACCTTCGTCGGGCAGGATAGGTACCGGGCCGTATTTGCGGAGCAAGAGCCAGTAGAGATAGGCGCGGACAAAATAGGCCTGTCCTTTCAGGTCGCGGTATTCCGCTTCGGTGATCTCGTCGCCCGGATGCACGTTGGCAAGGAAGATGGAAGCCTGACGGATACCTTCGTAAGACTGGTCCCATGGACGGGAAATCAGGTCTCCCGCATTGCCGGTGAATTGAGGGCCGTATTCGCCGAATTTGAATGCCGAATAAAGTATGCCGGCGCCGCTTTCGGTGAAAATCATATCGTCGGAATAATTGGTCAGGTTAAAGCGCACGTGACCAATCTCCAAGTTGAAAGAGAGCAGCTGGTAATAGGCATTCGCCAACCACTGTTCGGTATAATCGCGGCTGTTGAATATCCGCTCCAAGTCTTGCCGGTCGCTGAAATAGCGATCTACGTTCAAGTAATCGGTACAAGACTGTAACCCGAAAATAAAACAGGTTATGATACTGAGTAAGATATGTTTCTTTTTCATATAATTGTCCTTGTTAGATGTTGACTGATAATCCGAGTGTTACGGTTTTTCCCAAAGGATAACTCATTCCGTTAGAACTGCCCATTTCGGGATCCCACAATTTGAAACTGGAGAACGTCAGAATATTCTGGGCGATAATGTGGAAGCGCACTCTTTCCAAATGGTATTTAGAGATAAGCGCCTTGGGCAAGCTGTATCCCATTTCCAAGGTTTTTAACCTCACATAAGCGCCGTCGCGCAACCAGTAGGTTGATGCCCGATAGTTGTTGGCATTGCCGCCGTAGCTCAAGCGGGGATATTCGGCGTTCGGGTCTTCGTTTACGCCCAAAATCCAGCGGTTGGAGTCGGCCATCTTTTGCAGGATGTTACCCGATTCTCCGTTTACGAAAGGATATACGCCCATTCCGTTGATAAAGAAGTTGGATTTTCCGGCGCCTTGGAAGTGGAGATTAAAATCGAATCCCTTCCATGTAGCCGACACGCCGAGACCGTAGATCAGGTTCGGCCGCGTGGTGGCGCCAATGGGCACAATGTCATCATTGTTGACGATACCGTCGCCGTTGATATCCTTGTATTTGATATCGCCGGGCATGACGTCTCTCGAATCGCCAAAATCCTGACGGGGGCTGTTACGGATGTCGTCATAATCTTTGAACAAACCGAGCGCTACCAGACCTCTTGCCTGATCCACGCGGTAGCCGGTGTTGCGGAGGTAAGGATAACGGTTCACCATTTCGTCGGCTTCCGTGATTTCGTTTTTGCTGTAAGTGAAGTTGCCGCGGATATTCAAATCAACGTTTCCGATTTTCGGAGAATATTTGAAGTTGCCGTCGAAACCTTTTGTCCTGACGCTACCCACGTTGGCCGACGGGTTTCCGCCCTGGATACCCACCATGTCGGGCAAGTAATTACGAACCATATAAATACCGTCGCGTTTTTCGTCGAAATAGTCAACGGTCAGGCCGAACTTGTCGCCCAAGAGATAGAGGTCAACACCCAAGTCGTTTTTCGTAGCGACTTCCCAAGTTACGTTGTTGGAAGATACCTGCGTATAGGTCAAACCGTCGTATCCGTACGTGCCGTTGATGTCGCCCCAGTTGTAATACACGCCCTGTTCGCCGGCGGCTGTTGCGCGGTTGTAGTTCGCGAAGGTCGCTAAATAGGGGAAACGCGAAGAGGAGTTGTCCGTACCCACCTTACCGTAAGAATAGCGGATTTTAAACATTCCGATCCAATTGATATTGTCTTTCACAAATTTTTCTTCTCCGATGTTCCATGCGGCCGAATAAGCGGGGAAGAAACCAAACTGGTGTCCTGTGGCAAAGTTTTCGGAACCGTTGTAACCGAAGTTGAAGTTGAACAGGTAGCGGTTGTTGTATCCGTAGGAAAGGTTTCCTGCCAAACCTTGGTGCCGGCGGGCAATACCTTCCATAATGTTGTCGCCCACATTGGCCGTATTCACGTAATTGTCCTGCGTATATTTGAGTACGCTGCTGATGTTGTGGCCGTCGAAATTTCTTCCGTAAGAAATTTCCCCTTCGAGAAATTCTTTACGGTCGCCGGATGCGTAAGAACCCTGCGACATCAAACGTTCGGCAACAATACGGTTGAACACGATTTCACCGGCTGTATTGCGCTGGCGTTCAGCCCTCCACAATTCGGGGTTTTTGCGGCGTTGAATCTGGTTGTAATTGTAGATATCGTATCCGTAACGGCCGATGAATCGCAAACCTTTGGTGACAACGTCGAGGTTCTGTTCCAAGGTGATGTTCGTATTGACGGTATTCTGCCACTGTTCCCGGTATCCGGTTTGTGTGGCGGCAACCCATGGGTTGTAGGTGCGTTCCCACGATTCGGGGTCTTCGCTGATCATGGTGGGTACATATCCGTTGGAATACATTACCGGAACCGTGATGGGGTTGTAGAGGAAGGTCGAATACCAGATATCTTCGCTGTTGACGGCGCCGGGCATATTGGTTTTTTCCAAAGCCCCGCCGACACCGAGCTTAATGACGGTTGAAGCCGAAGGATTGATATCCACGTTCAAGCGATAGTTGTAACGCTGGTAGTTGGCGTTGGTGTCGTACTCTTTCAACATTTTGTCCACGTTGTACATTCCGCCTTCGTCGAGGAAGCTGCCCGACAGGTAGTAACGGGCTTTTTGACCACCGCCGTTCACATTCACCGATGCGCGGTAAGTAGGAGCGCCGTCTCTCAACAAAAGGCTCATCCAATCGACATTGGGATAAATATCGGGGTCGAGCTGTTCGTCGATCATCATCAACTCCTGCGGCGAATAAATCGCTTTCAGGTTGCGGGTGGTACGCGCTTCGTTCGCCATGTTGGCGTAGGTCATACCATCTACAAATTTGGGCGTCATGGTGCGGGTGGTGTAGGTGTATTCGGCTTTGGCGCTTACGCTTGTTTTGCCTTCCTGACCTCTTTTAGTGGTGATCAGGATAACGCCGTTAGCGCCTCGCGAACCGTAAATAGCTGTTGCAGAGGCATCTTTCAATACCGAGAAGGACTCGATATCTTCGATATTGAGTTCGTCCATGCTGCGTTCGAAACCGTCCACCAAGATGAGTGCGGCCGAGCTGCCTCCAAAGGTGGAGATACCGCGGATCCAGAACTCGGATGTGTTCTGACCCGGCTGTCCCGATTTTTGCATGGCCAACACGCCGGCTACATTACCTGCCAAGGCGTTGGAGATGCTCGATACCGGGGTTTTCAAGGTTCCCACCTCAACGGTGGTGATAGCCCCCGTTACGGTAA
Source organism: Dysgonamonadaceae bacterium (assembly GCA_031272205.1). Lineage (GTDB taxonomy): Bacteria > Bacteroidota > Bacteroidia > Bacteroidales > Dysgonomonadaceae > JAISUH01. The sequence goes on from JAISUH010000081.1 coordinate 20,451, forward strand.
CTTTTTTCTGTACGCCGATACCGGTAACCGTTATTTCATCGAGGGCGGTCTCTTTGGATTCCTCCATCTTAACGTCGATCGTGATATTCACGTCTTTCACCAAGTGTTCCTGTGTTTCATACCCGATGTAAGAAAATACGAGGTATTGAAACGGATCGATTTTTATTTTATACTTACCGTCGATATCGGCTGCTACACCCAACCCCGGCTTGTCTTTCACGGTAACGGTTGCGCCGATCAGGGGAATTCCTTTTGCATCGGTAATGGTACCGGTTACTTCTACTTTATTCTGGGCAAACACACCCAGTGATATAATCAAGCATAAAACGGATAAGATATATCTCTTCATTTTTTTCATGTTTTTATGTATAATTGATTTATTCAACGGATATGGTACGGATGCGTTTGTTTTCACGGTCTGCCACATAAAATGTTTCGGTTTCCTCGTCGTAACAGATGCCGCAAGGTTCGCGGAACTGAGCCGTTTCGCGTGCATCGCCGTCGATCCAACCCCATACCTTGCCTGTGATGTCCACACTTCCTCGGCCGGCAAAGGTGCTGACCTCGCCGTCGGGCGTTATCTTCCGTATGCAGTTATTGTTGTGATCGCACAGGTAATAATCGTAAATATCTTCTTTTCCTGCGGCTTCGTAGTCTTTGTTTTTCACAAACACGCCCTGACGGGGACGGTTGAAGCGTGCGGCAGTTCCCGGAGCGTCAACATAACCGGATCCGCCACCGAGATCTCCTACATGGCGGACAGACGAGATCAATACCTTATTGACTTTATCGTAGGCGCAACGATATACCCCGTTGAATCCGTTTATATACACATACAAATCGTCGGGATGTTTGCACATAAAAGTGTGGTCGGCGCTGTTGGATTTTATATTGAACAGCGCTTGCCCGTCCCACATCTGGGCGCTTGCATCCCATACCTGTTTGGCTTTGAAGACTTCCGAATTGGTCCAAGTGTTGTAGAAGAAGGTGCCGTCGCTCATCGACACGCCGGAGTAGGAACATTGGCCGTAGGTATAATTGTAGGCCTTTCTGAATCCTTCACTGCGGAGGGTATAAAACACATTGGGCATGGCATGACGGTCGCTCCAGTTTCCTTTTCCGTTATCATCCACAAAGAACAGGGTGTCGCGGGTCTGTCCGTCGAATACCGACGATTTCACCTGATAGAATCCGGCCTGTCCTTTCGTGAACACGGTGCTGACTTCTTCGGTGGTCAGATTGATTTTGCGCAAGGCCGCCAAGTTTTCTTCGTCGTTGCAATATAGAATCTTGTCGCCGGTTTCGCGATCGATGTCGAACTGCAGCCAGTGGGGATGTTGAAATTCGGCTTCCGCAAAGCTGCCGTTAAGAATACTGCTGTTATTGTCTCTGTCGGTTTTCCCCACGAGGGTATTCACCTGCAAAGACGAATAAAGGGTAAACAGGTCGTCGAACTGGTATTCTTTGAGAACCTTACCTGTTGCGTCCTTAATGGTTACCACAACGTCTCCACGGCTGGAGCGGCGGGGAACCATACAGCAGATTTTCGTACCCGAGGAACCGATAACCGGAGCGGCAACGCCTCCGATAACGACGCTGATATTCGAAACATCGGTTCCGAAATTGGTGCCTTCAATAAACACTAAGGTACGCACACTTCCCTCTTTCGGGGAATAACTCTTGAAGGTTACCGGTTTTGAGGGATCGGCCGGCACAGCAGGTTCGAGGCCCTCATAACCTCCATCTTCGGCGCAGCCCGCGAGGGTGCAGCCAACAATAGTCAAAATCGCATAAAGTTTGCAAAATTTTTTAGTCATAATTTTTGTAAACATGTCATGGCTTTTTTTTAATTGGTTTATAAATTATTAAATGATTAAATGGGATAGGATAATCCTGTTTTTTATGTTTGTTGTTACATGATATCCATTTAATTAAGCGCAACGCTAAAAGCAGTTGCAGACACTGATTTCGGACAGATTGTCCGGTCTTTTTTTAATACTTGCTTTTTTTACTTCATTGTCTTTTTCTTGTTTAAATTATTTGGTATTTTGAATTAAAAAATCTTTCGCAAATCGGCTTTACATCATGATTTTTTCAGATTACGTTATCCATAGAAATGGAATGCGAGTTGCAAATTTATAAAAAAAATAAAGCAACTCGATAAAAATAATGAAAAATTTTACCAATAATGAAAAAAAAAGTAATTATTCCCCAATTTTGAGCAAAGGCGCGGAGGCATGAAAGAGTTGAGAATTAAGAATTGAGAATTGAGAATTAAGAGTTTTAGTTTATAGTTCTTCGGGGGACAGCCAAAGGGGCTGTCTCAAAAGTAGAAAAGCCGCGTCATTCCGGCGAAAGCCGGAATCCCATTCTGATTGTTAAAGATTAATATACAATTATTTAGTATTACAGATTTTATGAGATTGCGGGTCATGCCCGCAATGACGGGGCTTTTGAGACAGCCTCTTTTTCGTAACCGCCCAACGGTAAACACCATTTCGCTCCATTCGTAACCACGAATTTGCTCCCCCATTTTCTCCATTATTCCATTATTTATCAGGAAAATAAGGGTAAGCGGTGGTATGTAGCCTTGGGCTACTAAGGGTTGCGCAATAACAGATAAGGGCTTCTTGGCCACAGGCCATCCATATCAATAGAAAAAAGGGGCTAAATGCCGTTCAACCCCGTACAGGGTTGCATTTACAGTAGAGACGTGGCATGCCACGTCTCTACAATCGCCAAATGCCGTATATCTTCTCTATGGCTGAAAGCCATGTAGCAATAGCGCAGGGCAACGCCCTGTGTAAACAGCGCCCCCCGCGCCCAAAGGGCTGAAAGCCCGCAAGCAAGGGTTGATTTTGCCCTTTCAGGGCGCAGACGGCGGGGGGGAATCCATTCGTAGGGCGACCTGTCTGTCGGCAGACAGGTGCCCTACACTGTTGATATTGCTCTTACAGAGCAGTTGGGTAATCGAAAAATTCGTAGGATTTTAAAAACCGACGTTCACCCGATACACACCCGCGTAGCGCTTGCAACGCTGTTTTCTTTCACAAAGAGAGCGTCATGCCTTCGAACGCCGATTCAGTGTTGGGGAAGACGGCGCGGGCTTCGGCAAGAAGCGCATCCGTTTCGGTGTATCGCGACGAGAAATGACCGATGAGCAGTTTTTTTACGCCGGCCTCGCGGGCTATTTCGGCCGCTTCGCGGGCTGTGGAATGGTAGGTCTGGTGTGCGCGGAGGGCATCCGCCTCGGCGAAGGTAGCCTCGTGATACAACAGGTCGGCTCCGGCAATGCAGGGGAGCATTTTTGGAAAAAAAGCCGTGTCGGAGCAATAGGCGTAACGGCGCGGCGGGGCTCCGGGAGTTGTCAGTCTCGCATTTTCAACCACCTTACCCTCTTCGGTCGTAAAATCGGCTCCGGCCTTGATTCCGGGAATCTGCTTGATGGGGATGCGGTAGAAATCGATCATCTCTCGGATGATGTGCCGGGGCGATTCTTTTTCTTCGAACAAAAAGCCGCAGGCCGGGGCGCGGTGCTTCAAAGGAAACGAAAACACGCGCAAGGCATGGCTTTCGTAAATGAGCTGCAGTTCGTTGGTTTGCAGAGGTATCAGATTGACTTTGAATGAGATGCGATTGCAGAAGAAATCGAGGGTCGGTTGAAGCAGACATTCAATTTCTTTGAAAGCATAAACAGTCAGATCGGCTGTACGACCGATCAGGTTCAGGGTCGAAATCAAGCCCGGCAACCCAAACACGTGGTCGCCGTGCAGGTGCGAGATGAAGATGCTGTGCAGCTTGCTTATCCGCGTTTTGTATTTTCGCAACTGCAACTGCGTACCTTCGCCGCAATCGATCATAAACAGTTTTTCGTTTACATCGACCAACTGCGACGACGGATTGTGCGCCAATGTGGGCAAAGCCGAGCCGCAACCTAATATTTTTACTTCGAAACGGGTCATTTCGTTATAGAGATAAAGGAAATCCGTCAGCGGATTCCAATCAGTTTGTGCATCTGGAGGCTCAGCGCCCAGCGCGGATTGTTTTTCACAAGTTCCACGCAATAGTCGATATTTTCGGGAACCGCTCGGCCGCCATCGAATATCGGGCTCAGGAAATAACGCTCCGCATCGGGAAGGATCGCCGTATCGGGTAGAGGGTCGCCTTTTCGCATGGGGAAGCGAAGTTCGTCGGCACGGGAAATCAGCGCCCGCAGGTTATCGAAATGTTGTTTGGGGCTGCAGGCAATGTAATCGATTCCGTCGGGAACGCGGCGCGTACCGTTTGTTTCGATGGCCTGCATATAGCCGTTTTGCTTGAAGAAAGCTACGATTGCATCGTTGAGTTGCAAGGTGGGTTCGCCGCCGGTCCACACGATCCATTTGCAGCCGAAGCGCCCGATCTCATTGAGGATTTGGGCGACAGACAGGTCGTTGCCGGTCTCGAAATCGGTATCGCAAAAGGCGCAGGCCAAATTGCATTTCGCCAAGCGGATAAAAATGGAGGGTTGCCCTGTCCGCCCTCCTTCGCCTTGCAGCGAATAGAATATTTCATTGACCGTCAGGTTCATAAACAGCTGATGTTTTGGGCGTTTCGCTGACTTCCACGGCGTAGAGTTTGGGAAATTGAGGTTTAAACACCTCGTAGAGCATTTTCGCCAAGTTTTCGGCGGACGAGTTTGCCGGCGCCATAATATCGTTGAGGTTCCGGTGGTCTATGTGTTCGTCGATGTAGGTTTTGACGGCCTGCAATTCGTTGTAGTCCTGCACGAAACCGTTGGCGGTCAAGGTCTCCGATTTCAGATGCAGGGTAACCTCGTAGTTGTGCCCGTGCAGGCGCGAACAGGGGTGTTCGGCCGGCAGTCCGTGCAGCTGATGAGCCGCAGAGAAGGCAAATTTTTTGCTTATTCTATACATATTTTTTTACTCCCATTTAAGAAAGGCTTGCAAGGGGTAGTGGTCGGAATACTTCAGGTTATCGACCTTGGCGCCGTAAGCCTTCATGTTTTTGCTGTGCATGATATAATCGATTCTGAAGAGAAAAAGCTCTTCGTTGAAAGTGATTCCGGGGCCGACGCCGGTTTCGGCGTAGGCGTCGCTGAGACCCTCTTTCAATTTGCCGTAGGCAAACGAAACGGGCGTGTCGTTGAAGTCGCCGCAGAGAATCGTTGCCTCGCTGTTGAGGCGGGCGACGTAGCGTTTGATTTTTTCGACTTGCGCGGCTCGTTTGCGGTAAGCCCTGCCGAGGCGGTTGCGGATGTTGGACGTAACATCGTCCCAGCGTACCGATTCGCTGTTCTGCAGAAAATCGCTGTAAAGCCGTCTGTCGGCGGCGCTTATCCGGTTCGACTCCAAATGCACGTTTACCACGGTAACATCCTTGCCTTTGATGTCGATGGTATATGTCGCAGCCCCGTTGAAAGACGATTCGAACAGGATTTCGTGCGTGTTCTTAATCGGGAATTTCGAGAAACAGGCCAATCCGAAGATATGGTATTTCCCCGACGATTCCAATCCTGTAACGGAACGATAGGGGTATTTGTTCAGTATGCGGTTCACTTCGCGTTGTGTAATCATCGATTTACCCGTTTTGCTCACCATATATTCTTGCAGGCAGACGATATCGGCATCGGTTTTAACGATATAGTCGAGTATCGGGTGTTCGTTCGCGCCTTTTTTGTACTCGTTGCCCAAGCCGCGGACATTGTAGGTGAGTACTTTAAGGCTTCCTTCGGGAGCTTCTTTGGGGAAGATATGCACGGGAAAAAAAACGGATATCGGTTTGTAGCAGATCAACAGGGCGGCAAGGGAAATCAAGGCCAATTTCCATTTGGAGAAGAAAATCCAGAACGCAAAATAAAACACGTTGGCAAACAGCACGAAGCCGAAGGCCAGCCCGACGTAAGAGAAGAAATTTGTTTTCAGGGGCGAGACTTTCCACGCGAATAACGAGCAGATCATCAGCAGGATAACGATGATGTTTGTGCCAAAAATCACGCGCTTGACAACATCCCTGAAACGCAGTTTTTTATTTTTTGCTTGCATCGAAAAGCCTCTTTTTTTCGGCATCGGTCAGGCTGCCGTAACCCGATTGTTTCAGCTTGTCTAAAATCGCATCAATATCGTTCATCTCGCGGCGCTTCCGGTCGTTATACGCGCGGTCATTTTCTGTCCTCCGGTACGAAATGTTCATCTTCGTCGGCCGACGCCTCGGTTTCGACAAATCGGCAAAGAAATCGATCATCCGGCTGATCCATGCCGTAATATCCCTGCCTTTTTTGTATTGGAGCGCGAAAACACAACCCGCTATCGCCCCCCCGATGTGGGCAATGTGCCCGCCCGGATTGGCCTCGTCGTCGAGCGAAAGAAAATCGATGAAAAATGCGACTAAGGCAATGTATATAATTTTCACCGATCCCAGCAGGAGCAGGTTCAGCCGCATATCGGGACGATAAAACGAAACGCCCATCACAATGGCCATTACCGCCGCCGAAGCGCCGATCATCTGCCGCGATCCCATCAATACGTAATGCGGTATTGTGTTGAAAGCCAGCAGATAGAGTGCGGCGCCAGCCAATCCGCCCAGCACATACAGGCTGCCCAGCGTGCGCCCGTTGAAAAATTGCATGAACAGGCTACCGAAGCAATAAAGCCAGAGCATATTGAAGAGGATGTGCCAAAAATCTTGGTGGACAAACATATAGGAGATAAACGTCCATGCGTGGCGCAACAACTCCTGCGGATCGGAGGGGAGGGCAAAGAATCCCGCGACATCGATTCCCCGCACGATGAAAAGCGTGAAAAACACGCCGATGACCTTGATGCAGAGGAACACCGCTATATTGATGAAAATCAGTTTCATCATCACGCTTCCGGTTGTATAACCGTATTTCAAACGGTCAAAAATATCCGCCATAATTCGCCCTACTTTTCTTTTTCCAGTATAAAATCAAAAAGAATCCGAACAGCATCCCTCCGAGGTGCGCGAAATGCGCCACATTGTCGCCGGGGAGGTTTCGTATTCCGAAAAACAGCTCAAACACACCGTATCCGACAACAAACCATTTGGCTTTGATGGGGAATGGGAAAGGGATGATGAACAATTCGGCATTGGGAAACAGCATCCCGAAGGCGAGCAAAATGCCGAACACTGCCCCCGAAGCCCCAACGGTAGGCGAATTGAGCAAGCTGTTCAAGACGGCCAGCGTTGGGTTGTTGTAGTTCATTCCCCGCTGTAAGGCATCAAACCCCTTGGTATAGACTTCGCCGATAAGAGAAGCATCCATGCCGCTTTTCAGGAATTGCAGCCTGACAAACACAATCAGCATCTGCACCAAAGCCGCGCCGATACCGGTTATGAAATAGTAAGAGATGTATCTTTTTGGCCCCCACAGATGCTCCAATGTACGGCCAAACATAAACACGGCGAACATGTTGGAAAACACGTGAAGGAAAGACCCCGGATCGTGCAGAAACATATACGTTATAACCTGATAAATTCGAAATCCGGGCGAGGCCACATAGTGCAGCCCCAGGTATTTTATCAAATCGATTCCGCTTTTGAGCAAAACCACTTGGGCTAACCACACAATCACATTAATGATGATGATGTTTTTTGTTACCGTGGGAATCATGCCCGAAAAAACATTCCTTGATTCATTCATTGTAAAACTCGTAAATTTTTGAGCCACAAAAATACGGATTATTTCCTTTGTTTCGGGGATTTTTGGCATAGAATCGACTTTTTTTCACAAAATCAAAAAATTTTTGAAGTTTTTCTTGATTATTACCGATTAATATTATATATTTGGCGGGAAAATAACTTTATGCATTGACTTAAAGCATGTTTAATCTTTTTATTAACGTTTTCTATGAATAAATCAGAACTTATTGGAGCCATCGCCCAAAAATCGGGCTTGAGCAAAGTAGATGCAAAAAAAGCATTGGATGCAACACTCGAAGCTATTACCGGAGAAGTAAAAGCAGGAGGCAAAGTTGTATTGGTAGGTTTCGGAACCTTTTCTGTTTCGAAGAGAAGCGCCAGAAAAGGCATCAATCCCCGTACAAAGAAAGTGATTAACATCCCGGCAAAGAAAGCCGCAAAATTCAAAGCCGGTTCGACACTGTCGAGCCTCTAATCTCAGGATTAATCTAAGGGAAAAGAACAAGCCGATGTACGGTTTGTTCTTTTTTTGTTGTCTTATCCCACGCAATTTGACGCCGATTTATTTTCTAAAACGAAAATAATCCCTTACTTTTGTGTCCTCAAAACAAAACGGAATGACTCCGTAGCTCAGTTGGTAGAGCAAATGACTCTTAATCATTGGGTCGAGGGTTCGAGCCCCTCCGGGGTCACCACCGAAAACGCTAATGATCTGATAAAAAGATTGTTGGCGTTTTTTATAGTGTTGTGTGAGCGTATTTTAAAAGATCGCTCTCTCCCCCAAAAAAAATGATCGCTCACCCCTCAATCCCGAAAAAAGGCGCAAATCGAAAAAAAATCCGAAAAAAGTTGTTTTTTTTCGAATAAATGTTTTCCTTTGTAAACAAATTTCAGAAAAAATGAATCGCATACTTTTAAACGAATATTGGTGGCGCCCTTGCAATTTTCAACAAGTCGTAAGGTAAGCATCTGTGTTTAAAAAAAATGACAAAATATAAAGAAGCCTGTTGCACCTGCGACGGGCTTCTTTCGTATGAAGAACAATTTTAAAGGAAACGATATATGCAAAAATTTTCAGTAGATGACCGGGGTTATTACGGCGATTTCGGCGGGGCATACATCCCCGAAATTCTTTACGGATGCGTTACCGAACTTCAACGGAAATACCTTGAAATTATGGAAAGCAAGAGCTTTCAAAAAGAGTTTCATGCGTTGCTGCGCGACTACGTGGGGCGACCCTCGCCGCTCTATCATTCCGGGCAGCTTTCGGAACGCTACGGTTGCAAAATCTATCTCAAACGCGAAGATTTGAACCACACGGGTGCACACAAAATCAACAATACCATCGGGCAGATACTCATTGCGCAACGTATGGGCAAAACGCGCATCATTGCCGAAACGGGCGCGGGGCAGCACGGCGTGGCCACAGCCACCGTCTGCGCACTGATGCAGATGCCTTGCACGGTATATATGGGCAAAACCGATGTGGAACGACAGGCTCCCAACGTGAAGAAGATGGAAATGCTCGGCGCGACGGTCGTTCCCGTTACATCGGGCAATATGACTCTGAAAGACGCTACCAACGAGGCCATCCGCGACTGGTGCAGCCATCCCGAAGACACCTATTACATCATAGGTTCTACCATCGGGCCGCACCCCTATCCCGATATGGTTGCTCGCCTGCAGTCGGTTATAGGGAAAGAAATCAAAGCGCAGCTTATGGAAAAGGAGGGGCGCGACTATCCCGATTATCTCATTGCCTGCGTCGGCGGCGGGAGCAATGCCGGCGGGACGATTTACGATTTCATCGATAACAAAAAGGTGAAAATTGTGTTGGCGGAAGCCGGCGGAAAGGGGATCAACAGCGGCTATTCGGCCGCGACCATCCAATTGGGGACGGTTGGCGTGCTGCACGGTTGCAAGACCTTGCTGATGCAGACCGAAGACGGGCAGATCACCGAGCCTTACTCCATCTCGGCAGGGTTGGATTATCCCGGCATCGGCCCCGTGCATGCCTTTCTCGCATCGGTGAAAAGGGCGCAGGTGCTGGCGATAAACGACGATGAAGCCATTGACGCGGCTTTCGAATTGACACGCAAAGACGGCATCATTCCCGCGCTTGAATCGGCTCATGCCCTGGCTGCGCTTGGAAAAATCGATTTCAAACCGTCGGATGTCGTCGTCCTTACGCTTTCGGGCAGGGGCGACAAAGACATGGAGACCTATATCAATGTGAGAATGGGCTAAGGCGACGTTTTCAATAACCCTCAAAAAAACAAATTATTTTGACATTATGGAATACAAATTTAAAACCTATTGCAAAAAAATGCTCGGTGATTTGCACACACCGGTCAGCATTTATCTGAAAGTGCGCGACACGTTCATCCAGTCGGCGTTGCTGGAAAGCTCCGATTTTCACGCCAATGACAACAGTACGTCGTATATAGCGTTGAACCCCATTGCCAGCGTGAACATCAACCGCGGCGTTTGCATCAAACAGTTTCCCGACGGGACAGTAGAACAGCAAGCGCTGTCCGACGGCTACGATATCAGCGATGCGTTGAGCAGTTTTATTGCCCGCTTCCAAGTGAAAGGCGAAATGGCGGAGCAATGCGGGTTGTTTGGGTTCACCACTTTCAACTGCGTGCATTATACCGAAAACATTCCGATTAGAGAAAGCAAAGAATCGCGCAACGATGCGCCCGACATGCTCTATATTCTCTACAAATACCTTTTGGTTTTCAATCATTTCAAAAACGAAATCACGCTGATTGAATTGTTGATGGACGGCGAAGAAAATTCGCTCGACAAAATCGAGACCTTGATGAACGTGAGGAATTTTGCATCTTACGATTTCTTCGCCAAAGGCGATGAATACAGCAGTATTTCCGACGATGAATTTAAGGCCGATGTGCGCAAAGGCGTGGAGCATTGCATGCGCGGCGACGTGTTTCAGATCGTGCTTTCGCGCCGGTTTATCCAGCGTTATTCGGGCGATGATTTCAAGGTTTACCGCGCATTGAGGAGCATCAATCCCTCGCCCTATCTGTTTTATTTCGATTTTGGCGGATACCGCATCTTTGGTTCTTCGCCCGAAACGCACTGCAAGATTTCGGGTTCGCGCATCAGTATTGACCCCATTGCCGGAACTACCAAACGAACAGGTAATTACAAAGAAGACATGGCCGCGGTGGAATTTCTCGTGAACGACCCGAAAGAAAACGCCGAACACGTGATGCTGGTGGATCTGGCACGCAACGATTTGAGCCGCCACGCACACGGAGTGGAAGTTGATTTTTACAAAGAACCCCAGTTTTATTCGCACGTCATCCATTTGGTTTCGCGTGTGAGCGGCACATTAAACGAAGGAGAAGACCCTATCCGCGCATTTTTCGATACTTTTCCCGCAGGGACATTATCGGGTGCGCCGAAAGTCCGCGCCATGCAGTTGATCTCCGAAATAGAACCGCATAACCGCGGCGCTTACGGCGGTTGCATCGGCTTTGTCGGTTTGAACGGCGATTTGAATCAGGCGATTACCATTCGTACTTTTGTGAGCCGCAACAACGAATTGTGGTATCAGGCGGGAGCCGGAATCGTGGCGCACAGCAAAGACGATTACGAACTGCGTGAGGTGAACAGCAAACTCGGCGCCTTGAAAAAAGCCATCGATATGGCGACCGCTATCCATAACGCATAAACAGCGCCGCACGATGAAAAAAATACTTATTTTCGACAATTACGATTCGTTCACCTATAATTTGGTGCATGCCGTGAAATCGCTCGGCTACACCGATGTGGACGTAATCCGCAACGACAAACTTGATTTGGCCTCGGCGGAGAAATACGATAAAATCATTCTTTCGCCCGGGCCGGGAATCCCCGAAGAAGCGGGCGATTTGTTGCCCTTGATTCAGCGTTACGCCCCCACAAAAAGCATCATGGGCGTTTGCCTTGGGCATCAAGCTATCGGGCTGTGTTTCGGTGCAGAATTGGAGAATATACCCTTCGTTTACCACGGAGTGCAAACGCCTGTGAAAATCACAGCGAAAGATTATCTTTTCGAGGGGCTGCCCGATACTTTGGAGGTGGGGCGCTACCATTCGTGGATTGTTTCGTCGGAGAATTTTCCTTCGGAACAGCTTGAAATCACGGCTGTGGATAACGACAATCGCATCATGGCGATGAAGCACCGAAAATACGATGTGCACGGCGTACAGTTTCATCCCGAATCGGTATTGACGCCAAAAGGATTAAAGATTATTGAAAACTTTTTAAACGATTGAAAAAATGAAGAACGTACTTTATAAATTATACGATTATCAGTACCTTAGCCGCGAAGAGGCCAAAGAACTGCTTTTTTCCATTATCCGCGGAGACTTGCCCGACACACAAGTGGCATCCATCATTACATCGTTTTTGATGCGGAGCATTTCGGTGGACGAAATATTGGGTTTTCGCGAAGCCTTGATGGAAATGCGCGTCCCCGTCGATTTGTCGGAGTACAAACCCTTGGACATTGTCGGCACGGGCGGCGACGGGAAAAACACCTTCAACATCTCCACGGCATCGTGCTTTGTAGTTGCCGGAGCGGGTTACAAAGTTGTCAAGCACGGAAATTACGGGGCAACGTCGGTCAGCGGCGCAAGCAACGTCGTCGAAAGCCTCGGCGTGAAGTTTACTACCGATATCGATACGCTTCGCCGAAGCATCGAGAAAAGCAATATCGCCTATCTGCATGCGCCTTTTTTCAGCCCTGCGCTGAAAGCTGTGGCTCCTGTCCGCAAAAGTCTTGGCGTCCGCACTTTTTTCAATGTACTGGGGCCTTTAGTCAATCCGGTTGAGCCTGAATACCAGATGCTCGGCGTGTATAATTTGGCCATGCTGCGGCTGTACAGCTATATCTATCAGTCGGGCGACAAAACGTTCAGCATCGTTCACAGCATGGACGGCTACGACGAGATTTCGCTCACGAGCCTTTTCAAGGTGGTTTCGAAGAAGGGAGAGCAGCTTTTCCGGCCCGAAGATATCGGCATGAAAACCTACGCGCAAGGCGAGCTTTTCGGTGGGGAAACCGTTGCCGATGCAGCCGCCATATTCCACAACGTGCTGAATGGAACGGCCACCGAAGCGCAAACCAATGCGGTGTTGGCCAATTCGGCCTTCGGCATACAAACCATAGAGCCGGATAAACCGATTGAGGAGTGTTTGGAGATTGCCCGCGAATCGCTGTTCGGGAAAAAAGCCAAGGGCGCTTTGGATAAATTTATAGAATTGAATCAATGAAAGACGTATTAAGCGAAATTGTAGCGCACAAAAAAAGAGAGGTGGAAGAACGCCGAAAACGCCGATCCATCGACGATCTCTGTAAAATAATAGAAGAGAAGAATTTCCCTTTCCGTTCGTTGAAGCAGGCCTTGGAACATTCCGACACGGGAATCATCTCGGAGTTTAAACGCCGCTCACCAAGCAAAGGATGGATCAATCAATCGGCTGATGTAGCGTTCGTTGCCCGCGGATACGAGTCGGCGGGCGCAAGCGCCATGTCGGTCTTGACGGACGAAGATTATTTTGGAGGATCCGATGACGATCTAAAAAAAGCCGTTTCTATGGTGAAAATTCCCGTGTTGCGGAAAGAATTTATCGTGGATGAGTTTCAGATTTACGAATCAAAATCGCTGGGAGCGAATGTTGTTTTGCTGATTGCCTCGGCAATAACGCCGCAGCAATGCAAGCGCTTTACCGAGGTGGCTTCCCTGCTCCGCTTGGATGTGCTCCTGGAGTTGCACGACGAAAAAGAATTGGACTACGTTTCGGACAAAAACGACCTTGTCGGCATCAACAACCGCAACTTGGGGACTTTTGCAACGACCGTCGATAAATCTTTCCGCATGGCGGAATTGCTGCCTCGCGACGTTGTTCGCGTATCGGAAAGCGGGATTTCATCGCCGAGCATCGTGAAAGAATTGCGCAGCGCGGGTTATCGCGGATTCCTTATTGGAGAGAATTTTATGAAAACCGCGAATCCGGGAGAGAGCCTCAAGCAATTTATCGAAGAATTGAAAGCATGATTATCAAAGTTTGCGGTATGCGCGAGGCCGAAAATATCCGGCAGGTGGAAAAAACAGGCCTCGACTGGATGGGTTTTATTTTCTATCCGCGTTCGGCGCGTTTTGTCGGCAGCGTCCCTGCCTGTCTCCCTTCGGAGGTGAAAAGGGTGGGCGTGTTTGTCGATGAACCCCTCAGCGGTATAAAAAAGAACATCGAAAACTTCCGCCTCGACAAGGTACAGCTTCACGGCAACGAATCGCCCGAATTTTGCAGAGAATTGCGTGGAATCGGCGTAAAAATCATCAAAGCCTTCCCCGTAAAAGACCGCTTTCCGGTCGAACAAGTTCTGCGTTACGAAGGAAAATGCGATTATTTCCTGTTCGATACGCAAACACCGGGCTATGGCGGTTCGGGGAAAAAATTCAATTGGAGCTCCCTGTCCGAATACCGGGGCGAAACGCCGTTTCTGTTGAGCGGCGGAATTTCGCCCGGCGACGCAGAAGAAATCCTTGCCTTTTCGCATCCTCGATTTGCAGGTGTCGATCTCAACAGCGGATTTGAGGATGCTCCGGCGCAAAAAAACATTTCATTATTACAAACGTTTATCGAAAAAATAAGACAAAAATGAACAGAATCGATCAGTTGTTCCAACAGAAAAAACAGGGTATTTTATCGGTTTTTTTCACGGCAGGATACCCCAAACTCAACGATACCGTTACCATCATCGAATCCTTGGAAAAAAACGGAGTAGATTTGATCGAAATCGGCATCCCGTTTAGTGATCCGATGGCCGACGGCCCCGTTATACAGGCTTCAAATACGACCGCTCTGAATAACGGAATAAGCCTGAAAGTGCTGTTTCGGCAGCTTGAAGGCATCCGCGAAAAAGCATCCATACCCCTCATTCTGATGGGTTATCTGAACCCGATGATGCAATACGGATTCGAAAAATTTTGCGAACAGGCGGCGGCCTGCGGCATCGACGGCATGATCATCCCCGATTTGCCTTTTGCCGAATACATGGATTTGTACAAGGCGACAGCCGAGAAGAACGGGTTGCGCGTTATCATGCTCATCACACCCGAAACTTCGGATGAGCGCATCCGGCTCATCGACGAACACACGAGCGGATTTATTTATATGGTTTCGTCGGCATCGGTTACGGGCGCAAAAAGCGCCTTCGGCGAAAAGAACCTTGCCTATTTCCGCCGTGTAAACACGATGAATCTGAAAAATCCGCGTTTGATTGGTTTTGGGATTTCCAATAAAACGACCTTTGATGCCGCTTGCAAGGAGGCTTCGGGCGCCATCATCGGCAGTCGTTTCGTAAGCTTGCTCGGCAGCGAGCCAACGGTGGATGAGGCCGTCAAGCATTTGTTGAACGACATTCGGTAAGTAAATCAAAGCATGTTTTTACAATCGCATACAGGAGAAATCGCTGCGTTGATAGTGGCCGTCTTATGGACAATGGCTGCGTTGTTTTTCGAGAAGGCGGGACACAAAGTGGGTTCGCTTTCGGTGAATATCATCCGTTTGGTGGAGGCGATCGTCTTCCTCGGTCTGACCACTTTGTTCACGCGAGGGATGTTTTTCCCTGTGGATGCAACGCTGCACAGTTGGTTTTGGCTGGGACTGTCGGGAATCGTGGGCTTTTTCCTCGGCGATTTGTTTTTGTTCAAATCCTATACCATCATAGGGTCGCGCACCTCGCAGCTTATTATGAGCCTCGCCCCGATGCTCACGGCGCTTATCGGTTGGGTGGCGCTCGATGAAGTTCTTTCGGGAAAAAACATTGCGGGAATCGTCGTCAGTGTCGCGGGGATCATGATCGCCGTAGCAGGTAAGGGATTGAAACTCAATATATCCCCGAAAGGCTTCCTGTTTGCTTTCGGCGGTGCGCTCGGGCAGGCTATCGGCTTGATTTTGAGCAAGAAAGGTATGGGTGATTACGATGCCGTAGCCGCCACGCAGATACGCGCTATTTTCGGATTGGCAGGCTTTGCCCTGTTGGTTACTTTTCTAAAACGCTGGCATCGGATTTTCTTGTCCGTGAAAGATGCAAGAGGCATGAGTTCCATCACACTTGGGGCGGTTTTCGGGCCTTTCGTGGGCGTTGCTTTGTCGCTTTTCGCGGTACAACACACCGAAACAGGCATCGCCTCCACCTTGATGGCCTTGACGCCGATATTTATCATCGTCCCTTCGGCCTTGATGTTCCGCGAAAAAGTTACCGCCCGTCAGGTGATCGGGGCGGTAATCAGTATTGCCGGGGCCAGCATTTTCTTTTTGTGAAATCTTTTATTGTATAAGTTTACACAAGGCGTTGCCCTGCGCTATTGATATATGTCTTTCAGCCATACAGATACGGCATTTGACGATTGTAAAGACGTGGCATGCCGCGTCTCTACAAAAATACCATACAAGGCCGACTGAGGGGCGGCGCTTGGTTCGGGATAAGAGGCTGTCTCAAAAGCCCCGTCATTGCGGGCATGACCCGCAATCTCATAAAATCTGTAATACTAAATAATTGTATATTAATCTTTAACAATTAGAAGGGGATTCCGGCTTTCGCCGGAATGACGCAGTTTTCTACTTTTGAGACA
>JAISUH010000009.1 GCA_031272205.1 Dysgonamonadaceae bacterium
GTGTTGGCTCGCAAGCCCTGACGGTATTTGCATTTCTTGCACTCGTAACACTCCTTGTCGCTTTTCCAGTAGTGTTCCCTGCTGCCGCAATGGGGGCATACAACGCCCTGTTTATCACGAATCTCTTTCCATTTGGCTTTGCAGCTTGCCTCATCAGGATAGGTGCTGCTAAAATTCAGTAAGTTCATATCTTTTTACTTTGATTTGACGCCACAAAGGTAATAATTTTTTGTTAGGTATGCAATACGATATTCATTATCCAGAAATATAAAGGCGGTTTATCGGCATATATTTCACCATGATTATAAAATGAGAAAAAATTCCCTGTTTTTAAGGCATCATCAACTATATTCAAATATCTAAGTTCGTTTGCAGGCGTATAATCCCGGAGTAGGATTAATGGGAACATTAATGCAAAAACAAGAATATAGTAGATGTGGTCAATCGTAAATAATCGTTTTAATGTCATAGTTAATAATTAAGGATTAACACCTATTGATTTTCCATTGAGTTAAACCACTCAATAAATGATTTTATTCCTTCCGGTAATACTGTTTTGGGCTTATAATGAATGTATCTGGTCAATTTGCTTATATCAGCATAGGTTTCCTTTACATCACCGGATTGAAAAGGGTACATTTCCAAATGAGCGTCTTTTTGCATTTCATATTCAATCGCTTCTATAAACTGGAGTAAATTAACTGGCTTTGAATTGCCGATATTAAAAATCTGATAGAAAGCGGAATCTGAATTTTTATCCGGAGTTTTATCCAAGAGTAAGACGATGCTTTTTATAACATCATCTATATAGGTGAAATCTCTAAGCATATCCCCATTATTAAAAACCTTGATTGTTCTGCCCTCCCGAATAGATCTTGCGAAAATCATCGGAGCCATATCAGGTCTTCCCCATGCTCCATATACAGTAAAAAGTCTTATTCCTGTGGAGGGCAAATTGAACAAATGACTATAAGAATGAGCCATCAGTTCATTACTTTTTTTTGTTGCAGCATAAAAACTGGCAGGATTATCAACTGTGGCAGATTCCTTAAAAGGAATTTTATTGTTCAATCCATAAACCGAAGAACTGGAAGCATATATAAGATGCTTGATATTATTATGCCTGCAACACTCTAAGATATTTACAAAGCCAAGAATGTTAGAGTTGATATAAGCATGGGGATTTTCTAAAGAATACCGAACCCCCGCTTGTGCTGCCAGATTGATAACATAATCAAATTGATACTTCTTAAAAAGAACACCTAATTGTATAAAGTCCGTAAGATCAATCTTTCCAAAATCATAATTGCAATAAAATGAACTATGGACTACTTCATTTTCTGTTATATCCTCTTTTCCTATTCCACATTCAGACAACCTGCCATATTTTAGGTTTACATCGTAATAGTCATTTATATTATCTATTCCCACAACGAAATTCTCTTTATTTTCAACCAATGCTTTTACCAAGTGAAATCCGATAAATCCTGCACTGCCTGTAACTAATATTTTCATTTAATCTCTTTTTTAGATTCATCCTCATTACAGTTTTTTATAATCAACCACACATTTCTGGAATATGTGATAAAACCAAAACTTTGACCAATAAGCAATACCGGATCTTCTCTGAATATTGCGTATGCAATAGTTATCAGAGAACCTATTATACTCAACAGCCAAAAGTTTAAGGGAAGGACAGATTCACCTCTCAATCTTGAATGCCACCATTGATAAACAAAGCGGAAAGTGAAAATTATCTGACCTGCGGAACCAAATAGAAGTAACCATAACGATATATTTGAAAATAACCTGTCAATGCTTACTTCATTGTTATATAGCACATAGCAAAGTGCGGCAGCAGGTATTAAGAGAATTACTGTTCTTATAGCTAAATGGATTTTTTTCCAGTTGTTTTTACTATTCAAATTCCATATATAGATATAATAGGAGAATAGTTGTCCGAGAATTATTACAAAATCTCCCCTTAGCCACCCATATATAGAAAATAATATAGAAGCTAATAAACTTAACTGCCAATAGATAGTCGGAGATACAACTTTTTTAGCCTTTTCCGATAAAATCCACTGAATAAGCATTCTGGCAGAAAATAACCCCTGTGCTAAAAAACCTAAAACAAAATACCAAATGTCGTTATTCACTTTTTGCTATGGCTTAATTAATACCTTCTTTTTCAATAGTATAGTTTATGTACCGTTTCTTCATCCATCGGAAAGCAAAGCAATCCATAAAAGGACTAACCAACCTGTTCCATAAATGAAATTTTGATTGACCTGCGGTACGTTCAAAATGCCTAACAGGAACCTGCTTTACCCTGCCATGTTGTAACTGAAGGAGAGCAGGTAGGAAACGGTGCATCCCCGTAAACATCGGAATGCGTTTAGCGTATTCGGTATGAATAATTTTTAGTGGACACCCCGTATCTTCTATGCCGTCATTAGTCATCATGCGGCGAAAACTATTGGCTATTTTCGACGATAGTTTTTTTCCTAAACTATCTTTGCGTCCTGTACGGATACCCATTACCATTTCATATTCATTTCTATATGGCAATAAAAGTTCAAAATCTTTAGGCGCTGTTTGTAAATCAGCATCTATATATCCGACAAATGACGACTGGGCTATATCTATCCCTGCTTTTATAGCTGCGCTTAATCCGCAATTTCGAGCAAAACTTATATAAAAAAGATGACGGTTTCGCTGACACACTTCCTGTATCAATGTTTTGCTTTGGTCTTTCGATCCATCATCAACGAATAGTATGCAGGTTTTTACTGATGAAGAACATACATATTCAGATAGTTCCTTTTCAAGTTTGTTTATATTTTCTTCTTCATTATAAACAGGAACTATTATGGTTAAATCATAATCTTTTGTAGAGTTCATATCATTTATATTTTAAAATTGCATTGAAAGCGATAAACCACCCTGCTGACCTGTGTAATAGGGGTAAAAAGCAAGATTTCGTTTGTTCTTTTTCTCCTGACCACCTTTAAATATTTTCTTTTCAACAGTAGGATAGAGCCAATAGGCAAGTTTTGTACTTAATATGCCAAGCCCGGCACCGAATGCGACGTCGCCTACCCAGTGCTTATTATTGTATATGCGGAATGCTCCGGTTCCCGCAGCGATAGTATATCCCGCTATTCCATACCAGATTGAAACATCTTTATATTCTTGCCAAAGAAATTCAGCACCCATAAAAGCGATTGCCGTATGCCCTGACGGAAAAGAATTTTTTGCGGATTTATCTGGTCTTTCAACTCGTGCCGTATATTTTAAACCATTCACTGAAGCCGCCGTGAACAGGCTTGCCATTCCTAAAATAATCGTCCTGTCTTTGAAATTGTGTTTGCCTTTTATCCCGACTAAGTTTAAAGCATATACACTCGCCGCAGGTACATATTGCGTTATATCATCAATCTGAAACTTTTCAGGTTTGTGTGTTATTACTTCATGCCCTATGGCATAGTTTAATAGGCGATTTTTGGGCGCTAATGTTGCTTCTATTGTTCCGTACAACATCAGGGATGCAGGTATTATTAATTGTTTATATGAGAATTTATAGTCATTTACCTGAATACTATCGCTTTCAGAAAGCGTGTTATTATTTGTTTGGGTATAAGCATTTGGGAGTGAAACCGAAAGTAATAACACAATGGTACACAATGCTTTTGTCAATTTTAAAAACATCTTATTTGTATTATTTTTTTGGGATTGTTCGGAAAATTAGATATAGCGGTGGCTTAGTATCTACCGGAAGATAGATTACAAGCACAAAGGATAAAGACTATAATTTAGTCTTTCTGTTATGAAAAGGTGAAAGGAGGTGCCCGCAAACCATGAAATTGATTTGCTGCTGCGGATTTATAGCTTAGTATATACTCACCGTAATCAGATTCGATAAATGAACTATCTAAACTATAATTAAATAAATTTCCAACAAGGAAAAAGATAGGAAATAAAACAGTATCATTTTGATTATCTGATACTTTTAGTTTTGTTTCATCAACAGATGTAGGAATGATGAATTTTGATTTAGCAATACAGGTTTCATCGTGATTTTGCTCACTATCCGTATCGCTGTGATGTGTATGTTCATCGTTTATTGCATTATCCAACTCACACAACTCGATAACAATGCAGGCTTTCCCACCATGATGATGATGTGGAATAACTGCAAAAACCAAAAATAGTATGGTTGAGAGTACAATAGCGGATATGGAACATTTATTTTTCAAACTTAATATCTTAACTGTGGTTAGATAATTTTATTATAGGCAATGTGTTTTAAAAAAGGGATTCAATAAAGAAATTGTTTCCCCTTTATTGAATCCCATCGTACATAAAGGTTATTAATGGTGTTTACCATCATGCGAACCGTGTGAATGACCATCTTTGTCATGTGTTCCATGATCGGTTCCATTGTGATGGGTGCCGTCATGGTTTTTCCCTGAATGGTCGGAATATGCGCAGGCTTCGTGAGTGCCATCGTTATAAATATCACAATTTTCATGATTTCCCGCTGAACATTGCTCTGCTACACTTGCTTGGTAAGCTGCAACATCATCAAATCCTAAAGCCGCAGCTCTGGCTTCAATATCTTGTTTTGCTGATGTCCCAAAATCTTCATGGTCGTCATTACTGCAAGCAACGAATGTTACTGCAAATAAAACTACTGCCAACGAATAAAATAACTTTTTCATTTGATCTACTAATTTACGAATTTGTACTTTGTTTTTTTCTGAAGCGCTTTCGTAATAGTAACCGCATAAAGCAGGGTTTACCCTACCATAAATCAAAAAATAATTTCAAGAAATACCGTTGGAGTAAATGGAGTTGCTTTTGTGAAGATATTTGTTGCAGTATTTTGACCGGAAATCTGATAGTTGTATTTTATATTCTTAGTACCAAACACATTCAATAGCGATACGCCTGCTTGCAGCCTTACTTTCTTTATTTGTGCCCTGTATGTAGCACCTATATCAAAGCGGCTGTATGGCTCATCGGAATAATCCGTATGTTCGTGTTCGGAGCCATGCTGTCCTTCCTCATTGCCTTGTCCATGTCCGTGCCCTCCAGTGGAAATATAAGAAAAGCCTGTACCATAAACATAACTCAACGAAAAATAGAAAGGATCGAATGCCCCGATACCTCCGACTTTTATTTCATGCGAAAGTTCGTTTTGCGGTTTACTAAGGCGGTTGATGGAATACGAGCCATATAAAGTATGATTTCTGATTAGCTTTTTGGCAAACAAGTCTGCTCCTAAAATCGTATTATCTATTTTATAGACTGTATTATCCAAAAAATACTGACTGTTTTTTGTAGTCTTATAATATCCTTCCATACTGACCAAGAAGCCGTTTTTACTGTATGCAATACCTGCGGTAGTGTGCATTGCCTTTGTAAAGGTACTGTCTGCCATAGTCCATACGGTTTGAAATCCCGATTCATCATATTGGTATGCGGTACGGGTAAGAAACTGATTGTATAGTCCCCACGAAGCAGTTGCAGTTAGTTCTTCCGATATTTTATATGTGCCGGATAAACGGGGCTGTACATAGACTTTTTTATTCAATGGCATATCCACCCGTACACCTGCACTTAAAGTCAAATTATCCAATAATATATTATCTGTAATATAGACTGTCGGCTTATCCAGTTCTCCGCATAGCTCGTTCAGACTTACCCTGTATTGTTGCCACTCCCCGCCAACTTGTACTTTGTTACGGCTTCCGATATTAAAGTCATGGTTAAGTCTTACCGAAAACTCCTGTACCTCATTATCCAGATGACTAACATCGTCTGTTGTCGGCTTTTTATCTCCCAGTATTGTGAGATTATCCAACAAAGAGGTAAGCCGTGAGAATGTAGCCACAACTTTTGTAGTTGAGCCGTTTTCCCATACCCGTTTATAAGAAGCCGCCCCACCATATTGCCTGTTCTTTTCAGAAGCATTGACATCATACTCGTTTGGTTGATTTACCGAGTATTTAAAGCGGTCATTAGCTCCATACAGGCTGATGTAATAGGAATCATCCTTAAATGCTTTTCCTGATAGCTTTAAATTGGCATCATTGAAATGGTAATCAGGCTTTATATATATGCTTGAATAAATCGTTTGTGGATTATTTTCACTATTGGATAAATCCACATTCTCATTGTTATACAGGTTATAGAAAGTCTGCCTGTAAGCAGCAGAGATATTCAATTTCTTTGTCAAGGGTACCGAAGCAAAAAGGTTCATTGTATAATTGCTGACAGTTGCTTTTACAGACGGAGCATTAAAATTACCGTCTATACCTGTTATCTCCGTAATGGCACCGATACGTCCGCCCTGATTGGAGCCGTACCCGCCTTTCAAGATGCGTATGTCTTTTACCATATAGGGATTGACCGAACCTATATGGTCGTTATAGTTCTTTATACCGAATAGCGTATATCCGTCGTATGTTATCTTGCTTTCACCCATATTACTGCCCCACACAATCAGGTCTTCCGATGGCTCGCCCGATGCTCTTACTCCGGGCATCATCCGCATAAGGTTAAATACGGAATTATCATTGCTTCCGGGAATATATTTTGAAATTTGATGATTGATGCGGATTTCGCCGGGACTATTGCCGGATTGGATAAGCATTGTGGCGGGAGCAGGACTGACGATTACTTCATCCATAGTAAAAACAGCAGATTGTAGCCGGATTTCGTTTAGTCCGGGAGAAAGAATAGTATCTTGTGCCTGATAGCCCAAATACTGCACTTGTACACGCTGATTTCCTTTTTTCTCGGTTTTGAAAGAAAAATAACCTGCTTCATCAGTTGAAACGGTCTTTTCGGGAGTAGTGATATAAGCGTAAGGTAAACCTTCTTCGCTATCTGCATCCCTTATTGTCCCTGAAAACGTATAGTACCGCTTAACTTCAACAACAGGCGGTTGCTCTATCTTTTCAGTATAGGAAGCGATAACATAAACTCCGTTTATATTTTCGTGGCGAAACGGTTTATCTTTCAGCAAAAAATCAAGTGCGCTTTGAGGATTATTAAATTTTCGATTGACCGTTACCTTATATTGGGAAAGGGCATTATCATCAAAAGAAATTTCTACGGGTAATCCCCGCAGAACATCGTTAAGGGGCTTGTCATTAACGACCAAATGCAGCTCTTGTGAAAAAGCTGCAATTGTGCCTGTAAGGGTTATTATAAGTATAACTATAAATTTCTTCAATTACTTTATCTTAAATTCTATTCCGAACGGTTTACCTACTATTTTAAGCACATCATTCGGATCTTTAGCTTTCGTAAAATTACCTGAATATGAATAATTCAGATTTGAATTAGGCAATACTTCAATATCATACTGTCTTTCAATCTCCTGAATTACATCTTGCAAAGGTACGCTAACAAAAACAAATTTACCATGTTTCCAATTAATAGATTCTTTCGCATCTTCGACATCATTAGTGGTAAGTTTGCCATTACTTAATAATGCCTGCATATTCGGGGTAAGTATTACTGATTCCGATTTATCCGAAACATTCACCTTTCCGGTAAGACAGGTTACCTTAAAATTTTCGGCACGGGAAAACACATTAAAACTTGTTCCCAGTACACTTACAGTGTATTGCCCGGAACGTACATCAAATGTGCTTCCTTTTTCAACTTCAAAATATGCTTCGCCTTTCAGTTCTACATCACGGGAAATAAACCACCAGAGAGGTTTATAGCCGATTTTACTTTCGGCATTCAAATCTACTTTAGAGCCGTCGGGTAAAACCACCGCCAGATGTGTACCTCTTTCAGCAACTTCATTTTTTGTATAGAAAAATGCTATGGAGGGTAGAATTATAGCTATTGCAGCAATAGATGCAGCCGCATAAAACCACAATGATCTTTTTCGGGGAGCCATTTCAATAACTTTGGGAGTTTCTTCCAATCCTTCAAAGACACTATCCCAAATATCTTCTTTGCTTTTACTCCATTTAGGGGTTATTTTAATATCATCCGTTTTCATATCTTCTTTAATTATAATAGTTCTGTCCTAAGAAATTGCAAAGCAGCGCTCATCCGTTTTTCGACAGCTTTTACGCTTATATCCAAACATTGGGCTATTTCACTATACTTTAGTTCATCATTCCGGCTCATCAGGAAAACAACCCTTTGTAATTCCGGCATCTTTTCTAATGCTTTAGCATAAGTAGATGCCAATTCTTCAAAGTTTAATTCATCTTCGGGCGACAAGGGACTATCAATCTGAATACTCATACTCACCTCATAATCTAAACGGGTAGAACTTTTTCGATAATTGCTTATAACCATATCGTTTGCTATCTTATAAAGCAATGGTTTTAAATTAAGGTTATCCAGTTGTTCCCGTTTCTCCCAAATCTTCATAAAGACATCCTGTGCCATATCCGATGCTGCATCCCTATCGCCACAGCGATAGAAGATAAAACTTCGAATCGTATCAAAATACTTATCGAATAATTGTTTGAACTCTGCTTTGCTTATCATCCAGTTGGACATTTTACTATTATACCGCATGAAGATATAAATACCCTACATGAAATTATAAAGATTTTTGGTAATCAACTTTCAACACACCCGAATCATATACTTTTGTCTTTATTATTTCCCACTTAGATTCCTTGTTTTGTTCAGGAAATAAAGATATGCCTTTGCCCAAAATTATGGGGAAGTAGCAAATTTGCATTTCGTCAATCAAATCTGCGGCGAGCAACATTGAAATTAATTCTCCGCCTCCAACTAACCAAATATCTTTACCTTCCTGATTGCGAAGTTCAGAAATCGTTTCAATAATATTCTCCGTGATAAAACGTACATTCTCCTTTGTATCCCATTCATGGTGGGATACAACATAAGCCATCTGTTCCGAATATGGCCAAATTACATCCATGTTCATAATTTCACGGTAAGTACGACCGCCCATAATAACCGTATCAACCGAAGCTGATAGATTTTTGCAACCGTAATCTGTCTTTTCACGATTTGGGCATCCGGTAAGCCATTCCAATCCGCCGCCTGGCTCTGCAATCCGTTGGTCAAGTGATGCAGCGATGTAAAGGATAATTTTTTTCATGCTACTGAATTTAATTGTTTATACCATTGCTCGCTGTATCTCAAAAAAGAAGCGTGGAACTCACACTGCTCCGATACGAGGTACTGGTATACCTTTGAAAGAAACAGGCAAGCCCACGCCATACTCTCGTATAGCATGAACATTGCGCTATCTGTCCCTTTCAGTTGAAAATTACCAGTTTTCGTATCGAGACGTTCAGCGAACGTTATGTTATATATAAACGGAATTAATCCGCTAAAATTCTATTTATCTGGTGCAAAGATACCAAATTAGTTTAAGGTATTAAAGTCTTTCCAGTTGAGATTGTTGGTGCAAGGTGCAAGTATCTATATATAGATAAACTTGCACCTTGCACTACGTCTAAAAGATTATTTTTCAAAACCTTTGGTGATTTCAAAAATTGTAGTAACTTTGAACCCAAGTTTTATGCAGACAAATTGGCGTCAATAGCAGCCAGAACTGCCAAGAAAATAAGGCAGAAAAGGATATTGCTCCAATTCGTACCACATAAACAAAAAAAGATTTTTAATCACTGAATATATGCGTTTTGCGGTCGCGGGTTCGAGTCCCGTCCGTTCCGCATAAAAGGGGTAAAAATCCTTTTTGGAGCTAAAATATTAAATATCAGCGAGTTAATGAGTTTCATCCCTAACTCGTACCCCATAGGGGTTATGATATGTTACAATGATTTGATATATAGGCTAATAACGGTTTTGGGTGGTGTACCCGTCCATACCGCAAAATAAATTGCTAATAGTCTAAAAATAAGATTATTAGCAATTTTTGTTTTTAAATATTGTCCACTTTTTGTCCCTCAATATATAAGAATGATTACATATTCAAATCAAACGAAGCCCCAATTGAAAAACTGAATTGATTGTTGAGTTTATCGTAATTTACGGCATCGGTTTTGTACCTTGCTATCGGGAATTGGATTTCGGAGAAGACACCGAAGCCCCCGTCAAAAAAGTATCTTGCCCCCAAATGCAGTCCGAAATTTCGGAGACCCAAATTCAAACCGGGGTAAATATCAAGATTGTCCAACAGATTCAATACTTGTCCGAGGTGTGCGCTGGCCCTGACTTTCATGTCGAGCTTGTCGGTAAACCCGGCTCCTGTTATGCCGGCGATCTCGCTCACACTCAATAAATAACCGGCTTGTACGCCAACAGAAAAACTTTCTCCCAGCCCATAGTCTAAAGAACTGATGATTCCTCCGCCTTTACTTTGAAAATTGGCTCCAATATTGAGTTTAAGATCTTCTTTGCCCTCAAAAGCAAAGGACTGGGCATTCATCATTGCTAAGCCTGCAAAGATAAAAGCAATTGAAATAAAAAATCTTTTCATATAAAGTTTACGTTTAATGAATTAATGATAACTGTATCAAAAAGTGATTGTAAAAATACAAATTTAAATCCTAAAAACACGCAAAGACAAAATATTTTTATATATTTGCGCCTCAAACGATATAAAAATGAAATATAAACGTATGCATAATTATTGTTGTTGTTGTTGCTGTTGTTGATTTTCACGACCATTCTTTTTACAAGCAATAGCACCGAATAATACAGTATATAAAAATTTCATTTTATGAACTCAAGACTTCAAGAAATTCTTTCTCAATTTAAGCCCTATCCCATTCGGATTCCCGTAAACAAGTACAAGCTCGAAAATACTGTTGAGGCTTTTTTTTCGTTGATGTTTCCCGTGGGAGAGGAGTTCGACCGGGTCTCTTCTTTAAAAAAGTTAGACGATGTGGCTCATGTGTTGCTTGACAATGTGGCAGCGCTTACTTCTCCGGAGTTTGCCGAAAATGTAATAACGCTCTTTTTCGAAAGGCTTCCTGCTGTTTTGGAACAGTTGCTTGATGATGCAAACACCTATCTTCAAAGCGACCCTGCTGCGAAAAGCCTCGAAGAGGTGTTGATTACCTATCCCGGTTTTTTTGCGCTGAGTGTACATCGCATCGCACACGAATTGCACAAGCTTGATATTCCCGTTATTCCCCGTCTGTTTTCGGAATACGCCCATGCCAAAGTGGGGATTGATATTCATCCCGGAGCAAAAATCGGAAAAAACTTTTTTATGGATCACGGCACAGGTATCGTCATCGGCGAGACCACCGAAATTGGCGACAACGTGAAGATTTATCAGGGGGTTACCTTAGGGGCGATGTACCTCGAAAAGAAACTCTCCGACGTGAAGCGGCATCCCACTGTGGAGAACAATGTGATTATCTATTCGGGCGCGACGATCCTTGGCGGCGAAACGGTTATCGGGCACCATTCCGTGATTGGCGGCGGGGCGTGGCTCACGCGGAGTGTTATTCCCTATTCATTGGTTTACAATAAGGTAGATGTGAAAGTGCGGACGGTAAAAGATTTTGAGGAACCCCTCGATTTTGTGATTTAGAACAGTTAGCGGCAAAATAAGCGATTGCAGATATGAGATACGACAATGTTTTAGGTGTTATTGGCGGCACGCCTCACGTGCGCCTGTCCAAAATGTTTCCCGATCAAGAGGTATGGATCAAGCTGGAAAAGCAAAATCCCGGCGGCAGCATCAAAGACCGCATTTCTTTGGCGATGATTGAAGATGCCGAGAAGCGGGGAGAACTGACCTCTGACAGCGTTATTATTGAACCGACGTCGGGAAACACGGGAGTGGGACTCTCGTTTGTGGGTTCGGTAAAAGGCTATCGTGTGATTATCGTGATGCCCGAATCCATGACGCTCGAACGCCGCCGGTTGATTGCCTCCTACGGGGCAGAATTGGTTTTAACCCCCCGCGAAAAAGGGATGAAGGGCGCCATTGAAAAAGCTGAAAAGCTGCGGCGCAATATTCCCAATGCCTGGATTCCTCAGCAGTTCAAGAATCCGTCCAATCCCTCTATTCATGCGGCGGCTACTGCGCAGGAAATCATCGCCGATTTTCCGGAGGGCTTCGATTATCTGATTTCCGGAATCGGAACGGGCGGACATATTTCGGGCGTCGGTAGTGAATTGAAAAAAAGGTTTCCGGCAATGCAGGTTATCGGCATCGAACCCTTCAATTCGTCCGTGATTTTAGGCGGGAAGCCCGGCCCGCACCCTATTCAGGGCATCGGCCCCGGATTTATTCCCGATACACTCGACCTTGGCGTGTTAGACAGTGTGATGGCCATCACAAAGGACGAGGCTTTTGAGTATGCCCGTCGGCTGGCGCGTGAAGAGGGTATCTTGAGCGGTATCTCCACCGGTGCGTCTATTGCCGCTGTAGCGAAGAAAACAGAAAGATTGACCGATAAAAAACGAATCTTGACTTTCAATTACGATACCGGAGAACGGTATTTATCGGTTGAGGGCTTGTTTTGAAAGATGTTTTTAAGTTGTTGATATACAGCAATATTACTCCATTTTCCCCTTCATATCCTCCAATACGGCGCAAGCCTCCTCTACTGTTTTTACCGATCGAATCACGACCGAGCGTTTTTTTCCTGCCTCGCGCAATTGGCAGCGGCGCGGGTATTTTTGGAGGTAGGCGAGCAGTTTGTCGAAGGCTTTTGCTTGATAATAAGGCGAGTCGTTGTCGGATATGAGGAAGAGTGTCATTTGCTCGTTTTTCAACACTAATTTTTCGAAGCTCAATTCTTTGGCGATGCGCCGCAAATGGACGATGCGGATCAGTTCGCGGCCTTGTGCCGGAATTTTCCCGAAGCGGTCTTCGAGGCGTTTCGCAAAGTTCAAGACTTCGAGTTCGGTTTCCAAATGGTCTAATTCGCGGTAAATGCCCACACGTTCCGAATCGTTGGGAATATAGGTAACGGGGAACATCAACTCCAAATCGCTTTCTACGAGGACTTCATCCACGAAACTGTCTTCGCGTTGCGCTTTTCCACCTTGTTCGCGGAACAAATCCGAAAACTCTTCTTTGCGCAGTTCTTGAACGGCTTCGGCAAGGATTTTCTGATAGGTCTCGTAGCCCAAATCGGCAATAAACCCGCTTTGTTCGGCGCCCAATAGATTCCCTGCGCCCCGAATGTCTAAATCCTGCATGGCGATGTGGATGCCGCTCCCCAGTTCCGAAAAATTCTCGATAGCTTGCAGGCGGCGGCGCGAATCGGCGCTCAGCGTGTATAGCGGCGGCGCGAGCAGGTAGCAGAAGGCTTTGCGGTTGCTGCGGCCAACCCGTCCGCGCAGCTGGTGTAGGTCGCTCAGCCCGAAATTCTGTGCGTTGTTGACAATGATGGTGTTCACATTCGGCATATCGATTCCCGATTCGATGATGGTGGTGGCAATCAGCAAGTCGTATTCGTGGTTCACAAAATCTTCGACAATTGTTTCGAGTTCTTTCGGGTTCATTTGTCCGTGGCCGACAGCGATGCGGGCGCCGGGAATTTCGCGTTTCAGCAAGGCTTCCATTTCATAAATGTTTTGGATGCGGTTGTTGACAAGGAAGATCTGTCCGTTGCGGTTCATCTCGAAATTGACAGCGTCTTTGATGATTTCCATATCGAAGGTGTGCACTTCGGTTTGCACCGGATACCGATTGGGCGGCGGAGTGGATATGATAGACAGATCGCGCGAACCCATCAGCGAAAATTGCAGCGTACGCGGGATGGGCGTGGCCGTCATGGTCAGCGTATCGACGTTTGTTTTCAGTTGCTTTAGTTTCTCTTTTGCAGAAACGCCGAATTTTTGCTCTTCGTCGATAACCAATAGTCCTAAATCATTGAATTGCACATCTTTGCCTGTCAGGCGGTGGGTGCCGACGATAATATCTATTTTGCCTTCTTTCAAATCGGCGAGAATCTCTTTTTGCTCTTTCGATGAACGGGCACGGCTCAAATAATCTACGCGGCACGGAAAATTTTTCAAGCGGTCGCGAAATGTATGGTAATGCTGCGTGGCGAGCACGGTTGTGGGAACCAGCACGGCAACCTGTTTTCCGTCGGTTGCCGCTTTGAATGCCGCACGCACGGCAATTTCGGTTTTCCCGAAACCTACATCGCCACAGACGAGGCGGTCCATCGGGCGTTCGTTTTCCATATCGAGTTTCACGTCCTGCGTGGTTTTTATTTGGTCGGGCGTGTCTTCGTACATGAACGAGGCTTCCAGTTCGTTTTGCAGGTAAGAATCTTTCGAGAAAGCGAAACCTTTTTCGCTTTGCCGCTGTGCGTAAAGTTTGATGAGGTCGCGGGCGATGTCTTTTATTTTTGTCTTGGTGCGTTCCTTCACCCGTTCCCACGCGCCTGATCCGAGCTTGTTGAGTTGCGGCGCTTCGCCTTCGCGTCCCTTGTATTTCGATATTTTGTGCAGCGAGTGAATGGACACAAACACGGCGTCGTTGTTCAGGTAGGTGAGTTTGATGACCTCCTGCACGCTGTTGCCGATGCGCATACGCACCAGTCCGGCAAATTTGCCCACGCCGTGGTCGATATGCACCACAAAATCGCCCGGCTGAAACTGATTGAGTTCTTTGAGCGTGAGAGCGATCTTACCCGACCGCGTCTTGTCCGATTTGAGGTTGTATTTGTGGAAGCGGTCGAAAATCTGATGGTCGGTGAAACAGCAAATTTTCAGGGTCTCGTCCGAAAATCCTTCGTGCAGGGTTTTGTTGATGGATGTGAAAGGGATATTATCGCCCCGATCTTCAAAAATGTCGTGTAGCCGTTGTTGCTGTTTCTCGCTGTCGCTGAGGATGTATATCGTGTTACCCTTGTCGATGTAGGAGTGCAGCGAATCGGCGAGCATATCGAAATTCTTGTGGTAGAGCGGTTGCGCCGATGTTTGGAATTGCAGCACAGCCTCGAACGTTTCGTTAGAAACATTATCGAAACGAAGGTGGCGGAAAGGCGCAATAGCTGTGAGAAATTCGGGTTTCGACAACAAATCGGCCGTTACAAACTCTTCGTCCTGTACGCTGATGTGGAGTTCGTCGGCATACACCGATTCTACGCGGCTCTCCACCCAACGCATATCTTCGATGCCGATGACGGCATCCTCCGGCAGCGAATCGAAAAGCGTGGCGTTTTTCGATTTCGATTTACCAAATTCAGGAACAATGCGGATTTCGTTGAAGCGCTCTTTCGAAAGTTGTGATTCCACGTCGAAACTGCGGATGGTTTCTACTTCGTCTCCAAAGAAATCGATCCGGAAAGGGAATTCGTTCGAAAACGAAAACACGTCGAGGATACTCCCCCGTGTGGCGTATTGTCCGGGTTCATACACGTAATCGACGTATTGAAATCCGTAGGATTCCAGCACATCCGACACAAATTCGGCATCCACTTTTTCGCCTGTCGAAAGGCGAAGCGTATTTTCCTGCAAGGTTTGTCCGGAGACGGTTTTTTCGGCTACGGCATCGGGGTAGGAGACAATAATCAACGGTTCCCTTCCGCCTTGCAAGCGGCTAAGCGTTTCGGTACGCAGCACCTCGTTGGCATTGTCGATTTGCCCGTATTTCGCTGCCCGTTTAAAAGCCGACGGGAAAAATAGGACGTTCTTCGAGGCGGAAATTTGCATCAGATCGTGGTAGAAATACCCTGCCGCTTCCAAATCGTTGAGGATGTAGAGGTAGGTTGCGGGGCGCTTTGTATAGAGCGAAATCGAAAACAAGGCACGCGACGAGCCGTGCAAACCCTTTATCGACAGATTTTTCACCTCGTTCAATAACCGATTTGCCGCCGCTATGTTGGGATGTGATTCAACAATGTGTTGAAGTTGCAGTATATCCATAACAGAGGCGCAAAGGTAATATAAAATCTTCGGATTAGACACAAAAGGATAAAAATGTCAAGGGAAATTTTGTTCACGAAGGTAAGGTGTACATACAGTTCATTCCAAATACAATCTCAGGTTCTGAAAATCTTTTTTTTGCAAAGAAAGGAAAAAACGGGCTTTTGCGCTTCCTTTCCCGAATTTGATCATTTAATGCAGATATTTTTTCGTCATTTTCAATAAATTATCTATTTTTGTTTGCAAATAACCTGTAACTTCTTTTTTACAAACAAAGGAACAGCGATTGTTTCCTATTAAAATAAACAACATGATGAACAGAAAAATTTTTACCTTACTGACTCTTTTTTTATGGG
Source organism: Dysgonamonadaceae bacterium (assembly GCA_031272205.1). Lineage (GTDB taxonomy): Bacteria > Bacteroidota > Bacteroidia > Bacteroidales > Dysgonomonadaceae > JAISUH01. The sequence continues at coordinate 16,191 of JAISUH010000009.1, forward strand.
CTGGCGCGTTGCAGGCCGAAATTCCCGTGTATGTCTGGCAAAGTTGGGGGCGGAACACCACCGAAAGCAGTCTGAAAGATGAATTTACCAAGTGGAAAAAACACGGCGTGGTGGGCGTTTGTTTCAGCGCCGGTTTCGATGTGGAAAAAACAGCGATAGCCGCCAAAACGGCCAAATCATTGGGGCTCGAATACCACGCATGGGTACCCTGCATGATGCAATCGGGGCTCGACTCGACGTGGTACACCGTCAATCGGCTCGGCGAATCGTCGTATTCCGATCCGGCTTACGTTCCGTATTACAAATTTCTCGACCCGCGCAACGAGGAGGTGCAAGCCTTCCTTATCGGCAAATACTTGGAGTTGGCGGCCATTCCGGAGGTCGATTACATTCAGTTGGACTTCATCCGTTATGCGGATGTTATCTTAGGACGCGGCTTGTGGGATAAATACGGCTTGGTGATGCACGAGGAGTATCCGAAGGCCGATTACTGTTACTGCGACGATTGCGTAAACGCCTTTAAATCGCAGACAGGCATCGATATACGCAGGGTGAAAGACCCGTCGAAAAACAAAAAATGGGCGCAATTTCGTTGCGACGCCGTTACCTCGTTTGTAAACAAATTAACCGAGGTTGTACACGCGAAAGGCAAAAAAGTGAGCGCGGACGTTTTTCCGGGGCCCCGTTCGTATGCCGTGAAAATGGTTCGTCAGGAATGGGACAAATGGAAGGTTGATGCGTTTTTCCCGATGAATTACAACGATTTTTATGTGGAAGGCGCGGCATGGGTAGGAAAAGTTACGCGCGAGGAAGTTAAATCGGTAAAAGGGAAAGTACCTGTTTACAGTGGTTTGTTTATCTGCCGCGACTGGCGGAAAAAGGAACAGATTATCGATCCGGAAGGTTCGGGCTTATTGCCGTCCGAAATAGCGGAAGCCGTAAAAGGCTCGATGAAAGCCGGAGCTAAAGGCGTTTGTCTTTTCACGCCCCACAGCATGACCGAAGAACATTGGGAGGCTTTGGACAAGGTGCTTTCGGAACAATAACAATAGAAACGGGCGGGAGGTGAGCTTTCGCTCACTCCTCCTTTGTTAAATCCAATTTCTCATCGTCCTTGCCGCGTTCGATAAACAGTTTGCGGAGTGGATTTTTTCGTGCTTCGTCATACGACAAACGGTTTTTGAAAACATCTGTCGCCATATAAATGGCCTGTCGGAACGATTCTTCCGATGCCTTGTTTTTCCCTGCGATATCGTATGCCGTTCCGTGGTCGGGCGAAGTGCGAACAATGGACAGCCCGGCCGTAAAATTCACGCCCGAATCCATCGCGATGGACTTAAACGGAATCAGACCTTGGTCGTGATACATGGCTAACACGGCATCGAAATCCTTATATCGCCCCGACCCGAAGAACCCGTCGGCGGCGAAAGGGCCCGAACAAAGGATCTCCGATTTTTGCGCTTCTTGAACGGCAGGGGCAATAATGTCGGTTTCTTCGCGCCCCAGCAACCCGTTCTCTCCGGCATGCGGATTCAAACCCAAAACGGCGATGCGCGGGTTTTCGATATTAAAATCGCGGGTCAAGGAGCGATTCAGCGTTTTCAGTTTCGAGAACACCCCCTCTTGGGTAATCTTCTCCGGAACCTCGGCCAAAGGGAGGTGGGTCGTAACCAAAGCCACTTTGAGTACGTCGGAAGCCAGAATCATCAAGGCTTCTTCGCCTTCTTTGCCCAAACGGTCCTGCAAATATTCGGTATGACCGGGGAATTTGAAATTCTTGTCCTGTATGGTGTCTTTGTGGATAGGCAGGGTTACGAGCACATCTATTTTCGTGGCATCTAAATCTTTTACAGCACATTCCAAAGCTTTGAGCGCCGCTTTTCCTGCGGCGGGCGACGGCGTTCCGAGTTCGATTTTCACCTCTTCTTCTACGCAGTTCACAAGATTGACCTGCCCATCACGACTATTGTCGGCCGATGCAACGATATTCATCGGCACAGGTTTGTAATCGAGCGCCTTTCTGTGGTACGAAACCGCCTTGGAAGAACCGTAAATCACGGGTGTGAAAAGTTCAAGAAGGCGGTTGTCCGAGAACGTTTTCAATAATATTTCATATCCCACGCCGTTGATATCGCCGTGCGGTATGCCTACTTTGATTAATTTTGACATGTATAAATTCTGTTTCTTAATTTACAAATACATGGGCTATCCGGATTTCTCCGAAGCAAACAAAAGTACAATTATTTGAGCGAAAAGAAAAAATTTTTCCCCGTTGTTTTTAATTTCGAAGCGGTAAATGCAGGAAAGCAGTTCATTTTGCCCTGTTTCAGCCCTGATTTTTAGCTGTGGACAACTGTCCGCAGGCCGCAAAAATATCCTCGCCGCGCGAAGCCCGGATGGTGCAGTACAAGCCTTTAGCGGTAAGAAAATCGCGGAATTTCAGCATATTGTCGCCGGTGGAAGGCGACAGTTCGCTGTCGGGAATTTTGTGGAAACGGATGAGGTTGATGCGGCAATCCAGACCCGAAAGCAAACGGGCGAGCTCGCGGGCATAAACCGGCGTATCGTTCACCCCGTCGAACATGATGTATTCGAAGGACAGACGGCGCTGGTGGCTCCAGTCGTTTTGGCGGAGCAGTGCTATCACCTCGGCCGAAGGAAAAGTTTTTTCTACAGGCATCAGCAACTGTCGTTGCACCGAAAGGGGGCTGTGCAGGCTGATGGCGAGGTGGCATTTGCTTTCGTCGATAAAGCGTTTGAGCTTTGGCAGCAACCCAATTGTGGACAGTGTGATGCGTTTTGGACTCCAGCCCAAGCCGTAGTCGCTCATCAGGATTTCGGCCGCCTTCATCACGTTGTCGTAATTGTCCAAAGGCTCGCCCATACCCATAAATACAAGGTTGGTGAGTTGAGCCGATCCGGGTACCGAATAGATCTGATTGAGGATTTCATTGACACTGAGATTCCCTTCGAAGCCCATCTTTCCCGTCATGCAAAAACTGCAATTCATCTTGCAGCCTACCTGCGACGAAACGCAGATGGTGAGGCGGTCTTCTTCGGGGATGGTTACCGTTTCTATAAATTGTCCTTCGTGCGTTTTAAAGAGCATCTTCTGCGTACCGTCTGCCGATGTCTGCACGTTTTCGGGTTCGGAACGGCCTGTCTCGAAGCGTTTTTTCAGCACGTCGCGGTTGCGGATGGAGATATTGGTCATCTCGTCGATGCTCGTCGCACGTTTCACATACACCCAATCGGCAATCTGTTTGGCGGTAAACTTGGGCAGCCCGGCGGCCAACACCTCTTCCGCGATTTCGGACAAGGTCATGCCGAGCAAATATTGTTTTTTGTCCATGGATAATTTTCTCTTCGTTTGAAATGCAAAGATAGGGAGGATTTATCGATAAAACAACTTCCGCACGAAAATGACATTAGAGCGGACACTTTCAAGCAAGTATCCGCTCCATATTAATTATTGAGTATAATTAAAAAGTAGAGTTCAATTTTTTTTTTCGTTCAATCAGCGCCTTTTTTTACTCGGCCTACGCCGTTGCTGTCGATGCTTGTTGCCGCGGGATTTCCGAAATAGGTAACATTGCCAACCCCGCTTGCTTCAACAACTAAGCTGTCTGATGCATAACACGTTATATTACCAACGCCCGATGAATTGATGCTGACGGTATCGGCGATAAACTCTTTGGCCTTGATGTTGCCCACATCGTCCGATTGTATTTTTACCGCCTTCGCACGTCCTTTCAAGGTAATGTTTCCCACTCCTGAGGATTCAATAAAAAGGGTTCGACATTCCAAATCTTCTGCGTTGAGGTTCCCCACACCGGTCAGATCGATGAACAGCGAATCGGATTTCACATTTCCGTTCAATTTCAAATTACCCACGCCGCTCAAGTCAATTTTTGCGAGGTCGGGCGTACTCACGTAAACGGTCAGTGTACTGTTTTTGGTGAGGCTGAACGGATTTTTCACTACAATTTCGGTGCGTGCGTGCAGTTTCAGTTTGTTGCCTTTCACTTCGACAATCAGGTTTTTCACTAAATCTTCGGAACCTTCCGCCGATACGCTTGTGTTGTCGGACTGGGTAAGCACTACATTACCCACAATTTCGGATTCGATGGCGTTGAACGAAGAAACCTCGTAGTTCTTGTTCATGATGCGGACACTTTCTATACAGGCTACCATACCGATAATGTTGAATACCGCAATAAGAGCGGTAAGAAACCGTTTGATTTTTTTCATTTCAATGCTTTATTTAATTTAGACGCAACAGGTCTTGTTTTCATTACAACAATTCAGTCCTTTAACAATTCGAGGATTTTCAGGCGAAAAGCGTATTCGTATTTAGCCTGCGCCTGTTCGCCCAATACCTGTGTCAGATTGCTTTTCGCCTGAAACAGTTCGTAAGGGGTTGTGCGGCCGTTATCGTATTTCTGCTGAGCAAAGCGGTAGGCTTCGCGGCTGGCTATTTCCGATTTCTGGGCGGCCTTCCAACGACTTTGCGCTCCCAAGGCATTGTAATAGGCCTGTTCGATGGATTTACGCAATTGCAATTTGGTTTTATCTAAATTGAGTTTGACGCTTTCGAGCGCAATTTCGGCATTTTTCACACTGTTGCGTATCTGGAAACGGTTGAAAATGGGGATGCTGAGGCTGAATCCGAGCGAGTTGCTCATGTTGTTGCGCACCTGCGAGGCGAAAGAGGCATTCTCTATTTCGCTCATTCGGTAATATCCTGTCCCCATTTGCGCTCCAAACGACAGGCTGGGAAAATATTGCGACTTAGCCATCGACAACTCTTTTTCTCCGCTGACGATGCGGTATTTCGCCCCCCGGATTTCGGGACGGTTCAACAGAGCGCTTTCATAAACCGAGTTTGAGGACAACAGCTGACTTTCATTGATCAGGGTTTCGACGGGGGGGGCGCTGATGTCGAAATGGGCGAAACGTTCCATTTCCATAATTTGCGCCAAATCCAAAAGGGCGATTTTTAAGTTGCTTTCGGCCTGTACGCGGTTTAATTCTTCCTTGGCCGCCTGCGCTTCTATCTCGAACAATTCACCCTGCGCCAATTTGCCGTTTTTCACCAATTCGTTGCTGCGTGTGATATTGGCATTCGTTACTTCGAGCTGATCGACGGCTATTTGCAGCAGTTCTTTCGTGAGCAATACCTGCAAAAAAGCGGTAGAGACGCTCATCACAATGTCGTCTTCTATTTTTTCCAAATCGGCATCCGAAGCAGATAAATCGGCTTTCCGGGCATCGATGTTGTGCTTCATCTTCAACCCGTCGAACAGCGTGATGTTGCTGCTGATCCCAAACGATGTTTGCGCCGAATTGGTGTTCTGATAAACGTTATCGAGACCGATGGAGCGCCCGAAAACGAAACTTTGTCCCACCGAGGCGTTCAGGTTGGGAAGTAAATCGGCACGCGCCTGACTGTAAGCTATTTCCCGCTGCTGCCGGGTCAGTTGTTGCTGCCGTACATCCCTGTTATTTTTCAATGCGATATCGATACATTCCTGCAAGGTAAACTGTTGCTGCGCACCGGCCGAAAACGATATCCCGACGAGCAATAGAATAAGCAACAAGTATTTATTATTTATTGGTTTCATCATTTATCGTTATTTTTTTATATCCACAACTTCATTTCCCCGAATTTTTTCATCGGGAATCAAACCTTCGGTAACCTCGATATTGATTCCGTCGGACAAGCCCACTTTTATCGGCTTGCGGGTAAAATCCTGCGGTTTTTCGGTTTTCAACACGTAAACGAAGGCCGTGTCACCGCTAAATTCCACGCAACTTTCGGGAATGCTGAGCACGCTGTCGCGCTTTTCGAGGATGATATCGGCATTGGCGCTGTATCCGGCGCGGATAAAAATATCGTCGGGCAATTTCAAAGCGGCCTTCATTTCGAAAAGGATCGCTCCGCTTTCCTCGGTACCTTTGGGTGAAACGTATTCGAGATTTGCGCTTATTTTCCGGTCTTGCATCGCGCCGATGGTTATCTCCATAGGCATCCCTACCGAGAGTTTGGCGACTTCTGTCTCGTCTATCTTTCCTTCGAACAGCATGTCGCCTAAGTTGGCCACCGAAGCGACGGTGGTGCCATCGTTGAAATTGTTGGACTGGATGACCGAGTTTCCCGCTTTCACGGGAACGTCCAAAATCGTTCCGCCTACGGTAGCACGCACCAGCGTGTTACTCGATTTTGCCGTACTTTTGGTAATTCCCGTGCGGACGAGGCTCAAATTATCGCCGGCCGCCTGCAACTCTTCCATATCGTTTTTGTACTGCAACTGCACTTTTTCGAACTCTTCCCTCGAAATCACATTGCTTTCATACAATTTGCGGTCGCGCTCGTAATTGACTGCGCTCTGATCGGCTGCCAATTTCGCGCGTTTGAGGCGCGACTCGGCGCTGCTAAGCGACAGCATATCGGGCACAACCTGAATTTTGGCGATGATATCGCCGGCCTCTACCTTATCGCCGGCCTCCTTATAAACTTCCGAAATGATGCCCGACATTTGTGGTTTGATGAGGATTTCGTCCCGCGGCTGCACTTTTCCCGTTGCCACGGTGCGTTTCTCGATGTTGGTTTTCTTTGCTGTTTCAATCTGATACGTTTTCGTTTTCGGCCGCGATTTCTGATAAAGGAAAACGAAGGTCCAGATAACCAATAGTCCCAAAAGGACTAATCCTGCAATTTTCAGTACTTTTTTCATATCATTTATTTTTGTCAATGTTTTTCTTATCGTCAGCTAATACTATGTATATCATTATATTAAATTGAAATGTTTCGATCCGTCTTTATTCTTCCCTTATGGCCTCAATCGGCTTGATCATCATCGCCCGCTGCGCAGGGATAAATCCGGCGAGCGTACCGATGACGGCAAGGATGAGCAAAGCCCCGACGCCCATCATGAAACTGATCTGGGGATCCTTGAAAAATTGGTCGCCCTGGCTCAATGCTACCCCGACCGCCGACAGGATGCCCACGCTAATCATGATCCCGCCAATACCGGCTAAGATGGTCAGCACGATACTTTCCGTAAGGATTTGTCCGACAATATTGCCGGGCGTGGCGCCCAAAGCTCGGCGGACGCCAATCTCTTTCGTCCTTTCGCGCACGGTAACGAGCATGATATTGCTGATGCCGATGGCTCCGGCGAAGAGCGTCCCCAGCCCTACAAGCCAAATAAGCGCGGTAATCCCCAATCCAAGGTTGTTGAACATCATGAATTGGTCTTCTATATTGACACGCCCTACACCTTCTTTATCGTCGGGCGCTATCTGGTGCAGATCGCTTAAAACCGCGACTATTTTATCTTCCACGATTTTCATCTTGACGCCGGGTTTTGCCGTTGCCGCCACAAAATGTACCACATCCCCCTGATTAAACGTTTGTTGCATGGTGGTAAAGGGCAGGGTTATCGTTGTCTTGGGGTCGCCTCCGATACTCGCACTAGAAAGCGCCTGTGAAACGCCAACAACTTGAAAATAAATACCGTTGATGCGGATGATTGAACCCAACGGATCTTCTTTTTTCGGAAACAACACTTCGTAAACTCGTTCGCCGATGACACAAACTTTCCGTTTGTCCTCAATATCGATGTCGTTGATATAACGACCAAAAATCATCCGGCTGGTCTGTATTTCGTTAGCCTCAGGATAACAGCCGTTTAAACCGAAAGAGCCGCCGTATTCTCCTCTAACTGTGTTGTTTTGCTCCGAAGTATTCCCTCCAAAGAGCATCGGCGAAAGGTATTGAAGTTCCGGCACACGCTGGCGGATGACCTTAATGTCGTTATTTCGTATATCCCACGAACGGCCTTTTTGGAAACCTTTATACGGCATGGTGGTTCTTTGCGCCCAAAAGAAACAGGAGTTTACGGCAAATCCGTCGATTTCCGACTTAATTCCCTTTTCCAGCGAGTTGCCCGCGCCAACCATCAGCACGAGCATAAACATACCCCAGAAAACGCCGAAGGCCGTCAGCACGCTACGCGATTTGTTGTGCGTGATGGTAATCCATATTTCCTGCCACCGGTCTATGTCGAAGAAGTTTTTCATCCGATTTTCATTTGTTTATTCATCCCTCATCGCCTCAATAGGTTTCACTTTCACCGCTTTACGCGCAGGCATATAACCGGCAATCACTCCGGCAACAACTAATATCATGGTGGAAAAAAACACAATGCCGATGTTCACCGTCGGGTTTTTAAAGACGGACATCTGCACTTCGTCGGAATTTGCCGTTGCAGCGGCCGACTGTTCCATCACCATATTGATGCCTTCCGTAAGCCCGATTCCCGCCAACATACCGATGTATCCAAAAATGGCCGTGATAATGATGGCTTCGACGATGATATTTTTCAGAATCGCGCCGGGCGTTGCCCCAATGGCTTTTCGGATGCCGATTTCGCGCGTCCGCTCTTTTACCGATACCAGCATGATATTGCTCACGCCCACGATGCCGGCAATCAAGGTCAGCAAGCCGATAATGGTTACAAAAACGTTTATTCCGCCGAAAATCTGCATGGTTTGCAGGTATTCCTGCTGCGAATTGTTGATCCACAGCGCTTCCATATCATTCGGATCGAAACTCAGGCTCCGCGCCATGACCTTGCGCAGGTCTTCGTCGAATTTTTCGTTGGCGGCTTTCGTATCGAGTCCGTTCACCGAAAAAACAATCCGGTTGAATTTTTTACCGGGGTTGAAAATAAGTTGCGAGGTGGTGAACGGAATGTATCCGTTAGGCGTTCCCCAACGTGATTTTTTGGAATTAACGCCCACCACCTTGAACATCAGCTCGCCAACCTTCACGTATTCGCCCACCGCCGATTTGCCTTTAAACAGCGCATCCACTATTTTTTGGTCTAAAACGATTACTTTATTTGCCTCTTTTTCATCGAGTTGATTGATAAAACGGCCGTTTCCCGGTTTGATGACCGGCAATTCCAAATCCACGAAATCGGGCGTAACGCCCGTAATATTGTACGAATTGTATTCCTGTCCGTAGGAAATGATTTGGGTTACGGACGATCGCGGCGATATTTTTCGGCTTTCGGGAACTTCATCGGCTATTGCCGTGAGCTGTTTCTCCATGAATCGCAGGTAGCGACGCGATTTCAAGCCCTTATAAGGTATAGATGTTGTCCCTGCCCAGAGGCCGATGCGGTTGATAGCCCTGTCGCCGAAATTTTCCATCACTCCATTTTTCAAGCCGTTGCCGGCTCCAAGCAAGACGATGAGGATAAAAATTCCCCAAGAGACGGACAAGCCCGTCAGCGTCGTGCGGAGTTTATTTTTTTTGAGGGTGTCGAATATTTCTTGCAGGGTGTCGATCATAAAAGTTGCGGGACTTCGGATATTAAATCTTTTCGTGTTTCATATTCAATCAGGCCGTCTTTTAAATGAATTACCCGACCGGTAACTTCCGCCACAGACGATTCGTGGGTTACAATAATCGTGGTGATGCCCTGACGGTTCAAATCCGTCAGTACGCCCATGACTTCTATCGTGGTTTTGCTGTCGAGCGCACCGGTGGGTTCGTCGGCAAGGATAACCCCCGGATTCGAAATCATGGCGCGGGCAATGGCCACACGTTGTTTTTGTCCGCCCGAAAGTTCGCTCGGAAGGTGATGCGCCCAATCTTTCAAACCCATTTTGTCGAGCGCTTCCATCGCCATGATGTTTCGCTTTTTTCGGCCGATGTCTTTGTAATAAAGCGGCAAAGCCACATTCTCCAATGCGTTTTTGAAATTGATAAGGTTGAACGATTGAAACACGAAACCGATCATCTCGTTGCGGTAGTGTGCCGCCTGTTTTTCGCTCAAATCCTTTATCAAGGTCCCGTTGAGCCAATATTCCCCGGTATCGTAGGCGTCGAGAATTCCCAAAATATTCAGCAACGTGGATTTTCCCGATCCCGAAGCGCCCATAATAGAGACGTACTCTCCTTTGTCAATATCCAAGTCGATACCTTTGAGTACGTGCAGCGATATGGCCCCTGTACGGTAAGATTTGTTGATGTTGCGTAACTTGATCATATATTTTTTGCGGCAGTAACCGATTGATGTTCATTGTTTCTTTGACGTAAATCCGGACAAGTTTGCGACTGCATTCACCTGCTTTTTCCAAATTCACAGGGCAAAAATACGGTAAAATATAGTACTATGCAATACATATAACTATATTGTTTTGATATTTAGCTAAATTTAACAAAACAGGCAAAGAAAAAAGGAGTAAAGGCCTGTGTGTTTTCTGCTCTATTTCCCGAAAACAGAAGAAAAAAATCCTTTTTTAGCTTTCCGACCGCTGTCCAAGGCATTGGCCGACATGATTGCCTGGAAGGAGTCTTCCCCGTTTACTGTGGCCTGAATGGCATTGTAAATAACGCCCCAATCGGGCAGACCGCCCAGATTACGGTCGTCAATAAACAAATCGGCCTTCAACTTGCGGGGTGCATCTTCCGCGTCGCCTTCGGGATAATTGGCATTGTGGGCATAAAAATACAATCCTTTCGAAGCGCAAAAATGAATGGCATCCTGCAAGGCCTCCCCTTCTCTCACAGTCCACAGTATCAAAAGATGGCGTTCTTTTTGCAATTGAATCAATGTTTCTATCGCAAAAAGAATAGGTTTTCCTATCTGCGGATATCTATTTTCAACGATTGTACCATCGAAGTCCACAGCTATAATCATAATCAATCGGGTTTTATTGTTTATAAATCAGGCTACAAAGATAACATAAAATCTTATTATTCAGAAAAAATCTTTCGTGCTGGCCAGAAAAAGCGTTCCAATAGCGAAATATTGATAACTACCAACCCCCAACTACTTCTTCCAAAACAGCCCAATAATCAATCGTTCCTCTACCCAGCCGAAAGATCGGCTATCGTTCGAGTTGTCAGCGTTATCGCCCAGCATATAGTAGAACAGCGTATCGCCCCGTTTTTCTATTTGAGCAAGTCTTTTAACCAACATCAAATCTTCGTTTTGCGGACTGTT
>JAISUH010000072.1 GCA_031272205.1 Dysgonamonadaceae bacterium
AATTTCACGTCGAACGATGCAAAGTTAATCATTTTTAATCGAATTTCGCCACGTTCTTCAAAATTCAAGATGCTGACTTTTACTTCCTTATCGAAATGTATGCCAAGCCCTTTGGCAAACGAGAGGATATTGCCGACAAGGATTTTTTCCAAAAACTCGCAACGGCTTTTCAGGTCTTCGATTTCGCTGAAACGGTGATGATTTTCCTGATTCAGCGGCAACCATTTGCGCAGTTGATAACAGAACGGAAGTCCCGCATCTGCGGGGTTCAGGGGGCTGCTTTCCCAAACCTGTACAAGCATCTGCTCGGCTTTTACAGAGTCGAGTTCGAGGGAAAATTCTCGGTTGCCGATTCGTAGGGGCGTTGCGCGCAACGCCCCTACGGACGTAAAAAACTCCCCAATCGCCTCCGTGCCTTCGCCCACGCAAACTATCGCCGCCTGTCCGTTGATGCGTTTGTACTGTATCAGCGGATAGGCGTAGCGGAAACCGTCGTCGGTGTGATTGTGGAATAACACGTTGTTGCTCTGCAACATAGCAACAACAGCGCCGCGAAATTTGGGGATTTCGTGAAAAGAGATCTCATTTTTGAATTGGATGTGCAAAACAGATATTTTTTTCATAGGTATTTTGTAAAATTTATAATAAGCATTGCAAATATAGTTTTTTCTCATTACATAAATTTGTTTTTTGCTCTCGACTTTCACTATCTTTACATAAGAGAGGATGCGCCTCGGCAAAAAATCAAATAAATTTGTTTTTTGCTCTCGACTTTCACTATCTTTGCAAAAAATAGACAACGAATATGATCCATTCAATGACCGGATACGGCAAAGCCTCTGCCGAATGTCCGAACAAAAAAATTATCGTAGAGATCAAATCGCTCAACAGCAAACAATTCGATCTTTTTACACGCATTCCATTCGTTTACAGGCAGAAAGAAATTGCGCTGCGCAACTACCTCAACAAAGAGTTGGAACGCGGTAAAGTGGATTTGACGATCTCAATGGAACAAATCTCGAAAGATGTTTCATCAAAAATCGACATCAGCGTGCTGGAACAATACTATCAGGAATTAAAAAACGTCTCGCAGAAATTGGGTGTCGCCGAGCCGCATGACTGGCTCACCACCCTCCTGCGCCTTCCGGATGTAATAAGGCAAGACATGGAAGAATTTGACGAAACCGAATGGAAAACGGTTGAGGAAGCCCTCGAAAAAGCCACAGCCGAAGTCATCGCTTTTCGGATTCAGGAAGGAAATATGCTGTCGGATTTGCTGACGTTGAAGGTTGAAAACATCCGTAGCCTGCTCCAAGACATCGAACCCTTTGAGGCCGAACGCATAGAATACGTCAAAAACAAAATAACGGAAAATATCATCAGTCTGGGGAATATCGATTACGACAAAAACCGCCTCGAACAGGAGATGATTTATTACATCGAAAAATTGGACGTGAACGAAGAAAAAAACCGCCTGACGAATCACCTCAACTATTTCCTCGAAACACTGAAGGAAAAAACATCGCAGGGCAAAAAGCTTGGGTTCATCGCGCAAGAAATGGGCCGGGAAATCAACACGCTCGGATCCAAATCCAACCATTCGGAAATGCAGCGTGTAGTAGTACGAATGAAAGACGAATTGGAACAGATTAAAGAACAGATACTAAATGTTTTATAAAATAAAAACATGTCGAAACTTATTATCTTCTCTGCACCGTCGGGCTCCGGAAAATCTACGCTCATCCGCTATCTGCTCCAACAACGATTACCGCTGCAATTTTCCGTATCGGCCACAAGCCGCGATCCACGCGGTAAAGAAAAACACGGAGTGGAATATTATTTTCTCTCGCCCGCCGAGTTCCGTGAACGCATCGCCAAAGGCGAATTTTTGGAATACGAAGAGGTTTACACCGATAAATTCTACGGCACGCTAAAAAGCGAAGTGGATAGAATCCTGAATGAGGGACACAACGTCGTGCTCGACGTGGATTGCGTGGGCGGCGTAAACATCAAAAAAATATACGGTAACCGCGCTCTGAGTATTTTTGTGATGCCTCCCTCAATAGACGAACTCCGCCAACGATTGGAAAAGCGTGGAACAGATAAACCCGAAGTTATTGAATCCCGGCTGAAAAAGGCCGAATACGAGATGAGTTTCGCCCCGCAATTCGATAAAATTATCTTGAACGACAATTACGATGATGCCAAAAACGAAACATTGAGAACTGTCCAAGAGTTTATCAGTGATAAATAAATACGTCATATTAATCATATTAAACTGATAACCAATTATGAACAAATATATTATACTAAAATTATCGTCGGTGTTCTGGTTAATTCCTCTCTTTTTGTGGGCGCAAATGCCGCCGCAAAAAACAACCCTAACCTATATTCAGCAGCAGGACGTCGAACTCAAACTCGATATTTACCAGATTCCCGAAATCGCGGAGGAAGCCCGCCCCTGCATCATTTTCGTCTTTGGAGGCGGCTTTAAAGAAGGGACACGCGACGCTGAAACATACAAAAAATTCTTTGATTATTTTTCTCGAAAAGGATATATAACGGTTGCTATTGATTATCGGCTGGGCTTGAAGAACATCGACAAAGCCCCCTCGGCATTCAATCAGGAACCCTTGGATAACGCTATCCATCTTGCCGTGGAAGATCTTTACTGGGCAACTTCTTACCTGCTCAAAAACGCGGAAAAATACAATATCGACCCCTCAAAAATCATCATCTGCGGGTCGAGTGCCGGCGCCATTATCGTGCTGCAAGCCGATTACGAAAAATGCAATACTGCCGCATTATCGAAAATACTGCCCGAAACATTCCGGTACGCCGGCGTTATATCTTTTGCCGGAGCCATTTACAGCACCGAAGGAACACCCAAATACGCGGTCGAGCCCGCCCCTACCCTTTTTTTCCACGGAAGCGGAGACAGATTGGTGCCGTACCATAGAATCCGCCTGTTCAACAAAGGGATGTTCGGGTCGAAATCCTTAGCCGCAAAATTCAAAAAATCGAATTATCCCTACTGTTTCTTCTCGATGGAAGGAATCGGACACGAGGTGGCCGAGTATCCCATGACGGATTATCTCCCCGAAATTGAACGGTTCATCCAAACGTTCATCATCAACGGGAAACGACTATACATTGACGTAAACGTCGAAGACGAAGCACGCAAACCGACGATAACGGTATCGCCCAAAGATTACTACAAATAATGAAATATCCGGACAAGTATCCGGACAACAAACTATTGTAAGAACCATCGATTCATGCAAAAATTTTTGGAAAAATATCTGTTGCCCGTCGCCATGTTCATCGGCATTGTTTTCAACCGCCCCTTGTCGATTTTTTCATGGGCTACGCCCTACCTTCTCTTCATGATGCTGTTCATCACTTACAGCCGCATTTCATGGAAAGACATCCGCCTGACAAAATTCCATTACATCCTGCTTTCCATTCAATACGTGGGCAGTGCGGCCGTTTACTTGGCTTTGAAACCCGTTAACGAGATTATCGCACAAGCCGCCATGATTTGCGTGCTGGCGCCTACGGCCACTTCGGCCCCGGTGGTCGCCGGGCTTTTGGGTGGAAGCATCCCCACGGTAGCGGCCTACTCCATCATGAGTAATTTGTCGGTAGCTTTTATTGCTCCGGCATTTCTGTCGGCCGTAGGCCATCCACTTCCCGGGATGTCCTTTGCTTTATCAACGTGGTATATTTTTCAAAATGTGGTGCCCATCCTCATCTTGCCCTTCGTTTTCGCATTGTTGCTCCAAAAAATATCCGCCAAGGCGTATCAGAAAGTACGCTCTGCTCAGATCGTCTCTTTTTATTTGTGGGCCGTAGCTTTGACTATCGTCGTCAGCAAGGTTGCAAGATTTGTCATTGAGCAAAACGAAGGAAACTTCCGGCTCGAAATAACCATATCCGTCATTGCCTTAGCCATCTGTTTGTGCCAGTTTATATTGGGTCGCCGCATCGGAAAACGCTTCGACAGAATAGTTGCCGGAGGACAGGGTCTGGGACAAAAAAACACCATTTTGGCGATCTGGCTCACCCAAACCTATCTGAATCCGTTGGCATCTCTCGGTCCGGGAATGTACGTCTTGTGGCAGAATGTGGTTAACTCATATCAGATTTGGCGAAAAAACCGAAACAACAGACAAAATAGCGACCCGAACGGGAAATAATTCCCTGCAAACAGCGGATTTTTTTTTATCGAGCGTCATTTTATGAAAATTATTCCGTAGCTTTGGACTTTGTATGTTTCACTACACGAACTTTGAAAGATAGAAATGAAAAAAGCAGCCTTACTATACATAAGTTTACTTCTTTTCTATTCCTGCAACGAAAATATACCCGTAAACCCTACGGATGAAGTGCCCTGCAACAAATCGGCATACTCCGATTTTTCGGAAAACGACGTGTTGAAAGGCCGCATCCGCGTCAAATTGAAAAGCGAACCCTCCGGCGAAGTTTTGGTGAGAAGCGCAAATGGCGAAATTTCGACCGCCATCCGTTCGTTAGATGGAGTGGCCTCCACATTGAAAATCACCCGTATGGAACGAACCTTCCCCTACGCCGGAAAATACGAAGAACGCACACGAAAAGAAGGCCTTCATCTGTGGTACGACCTGTGGTTTTCGGAAGAAACGGCCTCGACAAGAGCCGCCGATGAAGTGTCTGTCTTCAACGACATAGAGGTGGCCACACCCATAGTCAAAATCGAATTTTACGGCGCCCCCGACCATTGGAACGACGTTCTTTTCGACGCAAAAACAAGAGCTTCCTACCCTTTCAACGACCCCGATCTCTCGAAAATGTGGAGTTACAACAATCCCGGCACGGAATCGTGGCAAGCGAAAGGCGCCGATATCCGCCTTTTTGACGTTTGGAACACGTTCAACGGACATCCCGACATCATCATCGCCAACGTGGACGGCGGTATTTTCGTCGATCACCCCGACCTCAAAGACAATATATGGGTCAATTCCGGAGAGATAGCCGATAACGGTATCGACGACGATGGAAACGGATACATTGACGACGTATATGGATACAATTTCGTTTCGAACACGGGACAAATAACCCCTCACCGGCACGGAACGCACGTAGCGGGAATCATCGCTGCAAAAACCAATAACGGCGTCGGCATTGCGGGCATAGCCGGAGGAAACGGCACGGCCGACAGCGGCGTTAAACTGATGAGCTGCCAGGTATTTGCCCACTCGCCATCGGACATCACCCAAGACGTCGTTGCTGCCAACATGGGCGAAGCCATTAAATATGCGGCAGACAACGGCGCAATCATTTCACAAAACAGCTGGGGCTATGCCGTGAACACAAAAGCCGGATCGTCCTACATCGACCCGTCGCACAAGGCGGCCATCGATTATTTTGTAAAATATGCAGGCTGCGACAACAGCGGAAATCAGCTGCCCAACAGCCCAATGAAGGGAGGTATCGTGTTGTTTGCCTCAGGCAATGCCCATTCCGACGACCCCAGAGTAAGCGCTCCGGCCGATTACGAAAAAGTGATCGGAGTAGCGGCCGTCGGCCCCGATTACAAAAAACCCTACTATTCCAACTACGGCGATTTTATCGATATTTCCGCTCCGGGAGGAATCTACGGTTCAGCTTATGGCGGCATCTTCAGTACCACCATAACAGAGTATGGCGATTACGAATACCGCTACGGTACATCGATGGCCTGCCCTCATGTGAGCGCAGTAGCGGCCTTGGTCATCGAGAAAAACGGCGTAGGAAAACGCAGTTTCACGGCCAAACAATTGGAAGAAGTTTTGATGCTGTCGGCTTACGAAATTGACTCCTACAACCCCGAATACGTCGGCATGCTCGGCGCAGGATGCGTCAATGCCTCAGGTGCATTGAATTTGGATACCCTGCTCGTTCCCAAATTCCAGATTTTATCCAATCCCGTATCCGACGGGACTTTTACGTTTAAGGTAAATTCAGCCGACCTGTCGGGCGACGCCCTGTTGAGTTTCATCAACGGCACCGGCAGTTTGGTGTTGCGAAAAACGCTGACCATAACGCGGTTCAAACCCGTATCGATCGATATATCAGCTTTGGCGGCCGGTTACTATACCCTGCTGTATGAGATGGACGGCAACGAGATTCGCGAAAAAATCATCAAATATTAATGCCAAATCCTCCAAATAATGATAAAAAAAGCATTGACATCCCTGTTTATCTTTCTGTTGGCCGCCGCCAAAATCACAGCGCAAACCGACATAGAAGCCATAAACACAGGTGCGGCAAATTTTCTGACGCTTCCCGCCAACGCCCGCATTTTGGGAATGGGCGGGGCAAACGTCGCCATGACCGACGGAAATCCCGTTTTTTATAACGAAGCGGGACTGTTGTTTGGACAGGCTGCCGACAAGAGCGGCGTCGATTACAATTACACCTCATGGATGCGCGGTTTCGAATCGGGATACAATTTCCACAGCTTGGGAGGATACCACAAAATAGACGCTTTGAATGCCGTTTATGGGGGACTTCGACGTTACAGCTATCCCAAACAGACCGTTACAAACGAAGGCGCTTCAAATGATGAATACATTTACCCATCAGAATGGGCTATAGACCTCGGCTATTCGCGAAAAATACTCGAAAATTTGGCCTTGTCGGCCACAATCCGCCTTATCCGCTCCAACATGGGGCAGGTCGGCGGCGCTAAGAGCGCAACGGCCGCAGCCTTCGATCTGGGGGCTTTGTATAGCGCTCAACTGCCATTGTTCCAAGGGGCTAAATGGGCTGCGGGATTGCAGCTCTGCCATTTTGGAACAAAATTGAAATACCTGACAAAAAAAGAAGAACTCCCTGCGGCAGGGAAAATCGGCGCTTCCGTCTATTTGCCCTTCAATCCCGATCACCAAATCACCATAGCAACCGATTTGAGTTACCGGTTTGCGCCGTCGGAAGCGCAATCGTTGAGCCTGAATTCCGGCCTTGAATACAAACTGATGAACGTCCTGTTGTTCCGATGCGGGTACCGCTATGGCGACCGGAACAAAGGCGAATGGAGCTATGCCACCGCCGGAGTGGGAATCGCTTATCGGAAACTCCATCTTGATTGGGCATGGCTCTTCGCCGAAGGCGAATCTCCCATAAACAACAGCTTTTCGTTGTCGGGCGGGATACAATTCTGACAGTCAGTACAACCCTAAGAGCAACGCTATTCTAAATCGGAGGTTGGTTTTCACGTTTTTGGTCGTTAAATCTTTGTTAAATAACAATTTAACTCTATTTATATAATCCGTTTTATAGTTAACAATTCCGGCCAACAGTTTTTTATGCTTATCCGGCAATACAGTCTCGAAATTGCGATAAAAATCCTTTGTCGATTCTAAGCGGCTGTTTTTCCCTTTAGAAAACAAGTAGTTGAATCTCCGGAACCATGTTTTTTTCGCTGTTTTCCGCCCAATGACATTGCTTCGGTGCTGCCTGTAAAGAATATGAGGTTGTGTGTCGAAAAAAACAGCGCCGTCAAATGCAAGGCAGGTCTGATAAATCCAAGCGTCATGGCGTACCTTGGGCAACACTTTTACATGGGTAGATACGATCTTTAACAGCTCGTAATTAAAGACTTCCGTACAGCCCGTAGCTCCAAAAACCACAAACGATTCCCCAAAAGTGCATTTCAGCTTAAGCCGGGGAGTTGCGATATAATTTAATCTCGAATCAACCAATTGAGTTTGAGAAAAATACAATTGAGGCTTCCGGCTGTCAAAGCGAGACAAACGGTCCGTCGCGATATACAGTTTATCGGCTAACCAAACATCGTCCTGATCGCTAAGGGCATAATAATCGTATTTTTGTTCTAACGAATAGGCCTGACGGATCAAGGCCATAAAACTGCCGGCATAGCCCATGTTTTTCCCCTTTATAATCCTCAGCTTCGAAAACTTGTCCGCGTACTTTTTTATGATAGAAAGAGTGGCATCGGAAGATCCGTCGTCCCGAACCAGTAAATCGCATTTAATGCCCTTTTGTACCAAATAACTTTGGATTTGCTCTTCAATGTATTTTTCCCCGTTGTAAGTCGATAACAAGATCAAAACATTCTTCATCAGTTCATTTATAAATCACTTGTTTTCAATAAATTTTCACTTCAAAAAGCTCTTTTAACAACACAAAAATAGAACAATTATTTTGGAACTGCAAATAAAGATCTAAAGCGAAAAATATTAAAAAATACATCCAAAATTAAAAAATATATCCATTTCGCCTTGTTAATTGAAAATTTTTTGTAATTTTGCATAGTCTAATGAAAAACAATGTGGTCGTGGCGCAATTAATAGAAAAGACATCTAATTATTTGAATAAATTATATTATAAAGATGATCGTCGGCTGAATTATGCTGGCTATCTATCTATCTATCTATCTATCTATCTATCTATCTATCTATCTATCTATCTGAAGTTACGCAAAAAATTTCGAATACACGCAAGCTGTTTTTGCTCGGCAAAAACGGCTTGTGCTCTAATATAATCTCACCGACAAAACTATCGAACACATTTATCATTTAAACACCTTTGAGAAAAAATACAGATCTGAAAAATAATATAAATTAATTGAATACATTGAATATTAATCTAATTAAGAATCGACATGAAAGAGAAATGTAAAATTTTAATTCTATGTGCCGTGTTCATTGCCTTATCCCCGTTCGGGGCATTGGGGCAACAAGCTGAACAACAGAGAAAAACAGTTACCGGTTTGGTTAGCGACGAGAAAGGTGAGTCGCTCCCCGGTGCAAGTGTTCTGGTGAAAGGCTCTACGCGCGGCGTTACTACCGATGTGGACGGTACGTTTACTATCGCGGTCTCATCCAATGACGTATTGGAAATCTCCTTTATCGGTTATGAGCCTCTACAGGTGAAAGTGGGTGCTCAAACCTACATCAATGTCAAGTTGGAGCCGACAAAAAACGAACTGGACGAAGTTACAATCGTGGCTTTCGGTAAACAGAAGAAAGAGAGTGTGATCGGCGCTATTTCTACGGTGAACCCAAAAGACTTAAAAGTGCCTTCGAGCAACCTGACCACGGCTATCGCCGGTAATATGGCAGGTGTGATTGCCTATCAGCGAAGCGGCGAACCCGGACAGGACAACGCCGATTTCTTCGTCCGCGGTATAACAACTTTCGGGACAAACACCAACCCCTTGATTTTGATTGACGGTATCGAACTGTCGTCAACCGACCTGGCTCGCCTTCGTCCCGACGACATCGAAAGTTTTTCGGTACTCAAAGATGCTACCGCAACCGCCCTCTACGGCGCACGCGGCGCTAACGGCGTTATTTTGGTTACTACCAAACAGGGGAAAGAAGGCCCGGCGAAAATATCCTTCCGCTTCGAAAACTCAATCTCTGCCCCAACGCAGACGGTTGAGGTGGCCGACCCCATCACATACATGAAGATGAACAACGAGGCCATCCTTACCCGCGACCCTCTGGGAAGCATCCTTTATTCGCAGGAAAAAATAGAGATGACCGAGCTCGGAAAATACCCGCTTATCTATCCCGCAAACAACTGGAAAGAAATGCTGTTTAAGGATTACACCATGAACCAGCGTGCTAACCTGAGCGTTAGCGGCGGCGGCGGCGTAGCGCGTTACTACGTTGCAGGGTCTTTCAACCGCGACAACGGTATTCTTAACGTGGACAAACGCAACAATTTCAACAACAACATCGTTATCAACAACTTCGACTTGCGTTCCAACGTCAATATCGACATTACCAAAAGTACAGAATTGATTGTCCGCCTGAGTGCAAACTTTGAAGATTACAGCGGCCCCCTGACCAGTGGCGCGGATATGTACACCTTGATGGTACACTCCAATCCGGTGCTTTTCCCCGCCTACTATCCTGCGGACGAAGATTTCAAGTATGCCAAACACATCCTGTTCGGCAACTACAACAACAGCAAAACAAACCCCTATGCCGAAATGGTTAAAGGTTACAAAGAATCGTCGCGTTCGCAGATTTTGGCGCAATTGGAACTGAAACAGGATTTGGCCTTCATTACCCAAGGACTGTCGGCTCGCGGGATGTTGAACGTCAGCCGCCTCTCGCAATTTGCCGTCAACAGATCCTATGATCCTTTCTATTATCAAATCAGCACCTATAACCGCCTGAACGGGACTTACAAATTGTACGAATCGCGTATAGGCACCGAATATTTGAGCTATTACGAAAGAGGCGACGACCGCGCACAGTATTCAACCTTCTATTTCGAAGGCAGTTTGGACTATGCCCGCGAGTTCGGGAAACACAGCCTCAGCGGCCTGCTGGTATTCCAAGCAAGGGAAACCCTGTTGGCCAATGCCGGTTCACTGCAACTTTCACTTCCCTCCCGCAACTTGGGCTTGTCGGGACGTGCAACCTATTCTTACAACTCCCGCTATTTCGGCGAATTTAACTTCGGATACAACGGTAGCGAACGTTTCGACGCCAGCCACCGTTTCGGTTTCTTCCCCTCGGCGGGCGCCGCTTGGCTTATCTCCAACGAAGATTTCTGGGAAGACCTGAAACCCACCGTAAACAATCTGAAATTGCGTTATTCCTACGGTTTGATCGGTAACGACCAGATTGGTACAAGTTACGACCGCTTCTTCTACCTTTCGGAAGTGAACCTTAACGATGGAGGAAGAGGAGCCGTTTTCGGAACGGAATACAACAAAGGCATTAGCGGGGTGAGCATCAGCCGTTACGCCAATCCGTATATCACTTGGGAAAAATCCTACAAATCGAATATCGCCCTCGAACTGGGTTTGTGGAACGAACTGAGTCTTATTGCCGAGTATTTTACCGAAAAACGCGACAATATCCTGATGACGAGGGCCAGTATCCCCACAACCATGGGCTTGAGCGGCGTAACCCCGCGGGCAAATGTGGGCGAAGCCTCAGGCAGAGGCGTGGACTTGACCTTGGAATATCAGAAAAGCTGGAACAAAAACTTCTGGACTTCGGCTCGCGCCAATTTCACGTATGCCTCCAGCCGCTACGAAGTGTATGAAGAACCCGAATACAACGAGGCTTGGCGTTCGCGCGTAGGCTATTCCCTGTATCAGAACCGCGGATACATCGCCGAAAGGCTTTTCGTGGATGATGCGGAAGCAGCCGCTTCGCCGCCCCAATACATCGGTACCGAAAAATACGGCGGCGGCGACATCAAATACTTGGACGTGAACCGCGACGGTAAGATCGATGCGGCCGATCAGGTGCCCATTGGTTATCCCACCGTTCCCGAAATCGTGTATGGATTCGGATTTTCAACGGGATACAAGGGATTCGACCTTTCGTTATTCTTCCAAGGAGCCGGCCGTCAATCGTTCTGGATTGATGCAGCCAATACAGCTCCATTCATTGCCGATCGACAGGTACTCAAGGTTTATGCCGACAGCTATTGGAGTGAAGAAAACCAAAACGTGTATGCCTTATGGCCCCGGTTGAGCCCTTACATTATTTCAAACAACACGGCAAGCAGCACTTGGTTTATGCGCAACGCTAATTTCCTGCGCCTCAAACAAATGGAATTTGGCTATACCATACCCGAAGAATTTACCAAAAAACTGAAGATGTCGAACCTCCGCTTCTATGTCAGCGGAACCAACCTGCTCCTTTTCAGTAAATTCAAAATGTGGGATGTGGAAATGGCCGGTAACGGATTGGGATACCCCAACCAGAGAGTATTTAATATGGGATTAAACCTCACTTTTAACTAATTAAAGAATAAGCAACATGAAAAAAATAAAGATTCTATTGTTTGCCGCAATATTAACAGGCTTGACCGCTTGCAGCGACTGGTTGGACGTAGTCCCCGACGGTGTGGCCACCTTGGATATGGCATTCAATTCGAGGGCGCAAGCCATTAAATACCTGGCCACCTGTTATTCGTATCAACCGAAAAACGGCGGTTCGGGCGACCCTGCCACACTGGGCGGCGACGAAATATGGACCCGAAAGACAGACCATTTATCTATCCGTTTCAGCACTGCCGGCTTGGATATCGCCAACGGGATGCAAAACGCTACCTCGCCGGTGCTTCCGAGATGGAATGATATGTATAACGGCTTGCGTGTCTGCAACACCTTTTTGGAAAACGTAAACTCGGTTCCCGACTTGGATGCTTGGGAACGCGAACAATGGGCTGCCGAAGCAACCGTTTTAAAAGCATACTACCATTTTGCCTTGGTGCAAATGTACGGCCCCGTGCCCCTCATCCGCGAAAATATGCCGGTGGATGCCGATGTATATACGGTGAAGGTGGATCGCCGACCGGTGGACGAATGTTTCGATTACATTGTGGAATTGTTGGATGAAGCCACCAAAGGAGACAAACTTCCCTCCTTTGTGCTCGACCCCGCAAGCGATTACGGACGCATCACCAAGCCTATTGCCCTCGCTTTGAAGGCAAAAGTGCTGGTTACGGCGGCAAGTCCCCTGTTCAACGGCAACAACGATCAGGCAACCTTGAAAAACCACGACGGCACACCCTTGTTCAATTCAACCTATGATCCCGAAAAATGGGTTGCTGCCATGGACGCCTGCAAGGAAGCCATTGATGTATGCCACGAAGCGGGCTTCGAACTGTACGAATACGAAAATCCGGGTAACAGATACGGCGACACCATCGCCTTGAACATCACCCTGCGAAACGCCTTCAACTTGCGCAATAACATCGAAGTGATCTGGGCAAATACCCAAATGATTTCAATCCCCAGCTACGGCGGTATGATTAATGTTTCGATGCCCAAACTGAACCCCGATTACGTAAACAGTGGCGAAATTTGTAAATTCTTGGGCATGCCGATTAAAATTGCCGAAATGTTCTATAGCGAACACGGCGTACCGCTCGATGAAGACAAATACAGGGATGTGGGCGACCTCTATACCTTGCGGACGGCAGAGCAAAAAGACGAACTGTATATCAAAAAGGATAAGGTTACGATTGATATGCACTTCGACCGCGAACCCCGCTTCTACGCATGGGTAGGCTTCGACAGAGGAATATGGTTCGGCGCAGGACAGTACAACGATAAGGATGCCTCCTCGTTGAGATGGCTGGGCTTTAAGGTGGGCGAAACCGACGGCACCGAAGGACAGGGCACATGGACGGGTTACATTCCCAAGAAGTACATCCCCTACGAAGCCATGCTCAACGGGATCAACAGCATATCTTCGCCAAGCTACGCATGGCCTGTCATGCGCCTGAGCGACCTCTACCTGCTGTATGCCGAAGCGATAAACGAAGCCGAAGGCCCCAACGGATTCAACAGTTCCAAAATGTTCCAATACATTGATATGGTTCGCGCCCGCGCCGGCTTAAAAGGGGTAAAGGAATCCTGGGATACCTATACCGACAATCAAAAATACAACACACAAGCAGGTATGCGCGAAATTATCCAAAAGGAACGTTTGATTGAACTTTCTTTTGAAGGACAACGTTTTTGGGATATACGACGTTGGAAAACAGCCCCGAAAGAATACAGCACCCCGCTGAAAGGCTGGGATATGTTGGTGGCTGCTACTGACGGAACAGAAGAACAGACAAGCCAAATGATGTATCAACCGCAGCTTCTGCTCGAACAAAAGTTTGGCATCCGCGATTATTTCTGGCCTATCAAGACCAGCGATATCGAAGTGAATCCCAATTTAGTACAAAATATTGGATGGTAACAATTTAACATATTAGATCATGAAAAAAAGAATACTTTATATCATTATTTTACTAATGCCATTTATATGGTTTAGTTGCAAGGAAGAAGGGCGCATCGACTTTATTGACGATAACGCACCTGCTCCGGCGCAGGTTACAGACGTAAAGGTAGAAAACAGACCCGGAGGTGCTTTATTAACTTATACCCTGCCGGAAGACGAGAACCTGCTCTACGTGCGTGCCGAATACGAAATCCAACCCGGCGTTGTACGCAACACCAAATCTTCGTATTTGAAAGACTCCTTAGTTTTGGATGGCTTCGGTAGTCCGGGACTCTACGACGTGAAACTCTTTTCCGTAGGGAAAAACGAGAAAGAATCCTCCCCTAAAATTGTGCAAATCAACCCGACAACTCCTCCTGTGCGCTTGGCAAGCAAAAGTTTCCGCGATACCTTCGGGGGCGTGGCAATCGACTTCGTAAACCCAACGAAGGCCAGCCTTGCCATCGTATTGATGGCCGACACAGCTAATCAGGGGTACCTGTCCGAGCTGATCACCTACTACACCTCGTCGGCAAAAGGCTCTTTCACCTACCGAGGCGAGAGCGGTTTAGACCCCGTGCAATACGACTTTTCGATGTATATCCGCGACCGTTGGGGAAATCTTTCCGACACCGTATCGGCTACGGTAACGCCGTGGTTTGAAGAGTACGTTACCAAAAACACGTGGGCTGATTTCACGCTGCCCGGCGATTTGCCCCAGATTAACAGCAGTCTTCCGCTCCGTAGAATATGGGATGAGGTTTACACGGGCGACGGATTCCACGGTCAGGAGAGCGGGGAAGCGGCAAAGCTCCCAAGCACCCTCACATGGGATATGGGAAAAACCGTCAAATTGAGCCGTCTGAAATTATGGCCCCGCGACCAGCCTGACGACCGATGGAAACGCGGACACCCGAAAGTATTTGAAATATGGGGTTCCAACTGGCCTAATCCCGACGGCAGTATGGACAGCAGCTGGATTCCGCTTGGACGTTTCGAATGTGTGAAACCTTCCGGACCCGGAACGCAGATTACCGATGAAGACGTTGCTTTTGCATTAGCAGGTATCGATTTTGACTTCGTTATCAGCGATTTTGCTCCCGATCCGACCATTCCGGTCAGATATATTCGGTTCAGAACCCTTTCTACGTTTGCAAATATGGCATATTCAACGGTTTCCATTTGCGAGATTAGTTTCTGGGGCGAACTTATCAACTAAACATTAAACCATTAAAAATCATTCAGAATGAAAAATAGTTTATTTATCATTATTATAGGGGTTGCGCTGGGATTTTTCTCTTGCAGCGACCAAACGGCTATCTACAAGGATTATGTCGTTCCCAACGGATTGGTATATCCGGGTCCGGCGCTGAATCCGATTGCATATCCGGGTGACAACCGCATCCAAATAACATGGTCGAGAGGAACCGACCCGCGGGTGAAAACCGCCAAAATATTCTGGAACAATTACACCGATTCGGTGGAATTGACCGTTCCCGCCGGCGTGGATTTGGTCAGCTACACCATTTCTCCCATTGCCGAAAATACCTATTCGTTCATGATTCACACCTACGACGCTCAGGGCAATAAATCTATTCCCGTAGAAGTGCTGGGTACGGTGTATGGCAATAATTACAAGGACATGTTGCGAAACCGTTTGTTGAAGAGTACTTCTTACGACGGACAGGATTTGGTTTTGAAATGGGGCTCCGCCGAAGATACGGAAGTGGGCATCCAGTTGAACTATTTCGACAACGGCGGCGCGAAAAGCCTGACGGTCGAACCGGATGAAACGGAAACGGTTCTTCCGTCCTTCGACCTCAGCAAGCCCATCACTTACAGCACAACGCATAAGCCCGACTCGCTGTCGATAGACTTGTTGCAGGCGACAACGGTGGAAAAAACCTTGACGGTTGTTTCGGGAGTAGAGATTTCGAAAGCCGATTGGGCAGACAGCCGTCTGCCGGGGGATATAGGAATCAACGGCAGCTATCCGTTGAACCGTCTGTGGAACGGCAACACCGGCGATTTTATGCACTCCGCCGACGTAACCGCTTGCCCCTTCACCGTTACCTGGGATATGGGCTTGGCTACACAGTTGGAGCGAATGAAACTCTGGCCGCGTCCCGACAACGACGACCGATGGAACAAAGGTCAGCCGAGGCTCTTTGAAATTTACGGTTCGCTGAACCCCAATCCCGACGGCTCTTTGGACAGTTCGTGGACATTGCTGGGTTCGTTCGAATGTGTGCAACCCTCAGGCAACGGCACCAAAAATCCTTATGAAGCGCCAACTACCGATGACATCGCACTGTCTAACAGTGGTTTGGATTTTGATTTTCCGGGTTCTGCGGGTAATCCCAACACATGGGTAAGGTATATCCGCCTCAGAAGCCTCGAAAACTTCCATATTTCCGAAACCCCGCGTCTTTTGCTCGCCGAAATCACGTTTTGGGGTAAAGCCGTGAAATAAAGGAAACATGATCAATTCAACAGAATAAAAAACCTGTCGGGTTTTAAAAATCCCGGCAGGTTTTTATTCTATTACGTATCAGGTATTTATATATTTTTTTGAGCTTTCTATTTTGAATATCATGAACATCATCATGCGAAACTATTTTTGGCTGTACCTGCTTTTTGCTTTTTCTGCATTAGCAGGATGCAGCGACGATGACCCGATTGTAAACAACGGGCAACACGAAGAAGAACAACCTCCCGAAACGGGAACAGGAACAGAAACAGGCTCATCGGTATTGAAGTTAACGTCTTTCAATTTCAACAAATCGTTGAATCCTCAACTGACAGAAGATATTCGCGGGATCATCGACGACGATAAAATCACGGTTCTGTTACCCGAAACAACACCCTCAAATATCGATCTGAACCTGATCCCGTCATTTGTCGGCATATATGAGACCGTGAAAGTCGGCAGTGTAATCCAGACTTCCGGCCTTACGGTGCAAAATTTCAATCAGACGATCACATACATACTGACGAGTTCAAAAGGAACGGTAAAAAACTATGAAGTAACGGTAAAAATTTTTACGGGAATCCCGATTGTATGGATAGAAACAGAAAACAAGGCGACAATCGCCAGTAAAGACGATTATGTAAACGGAACGGTTACTGTTTCCCAAACACCTCCTTTTACGGAGAGCTATCAGGGAACCATGAGGATCAAGGGCAGGGGAAATGCGACATGGTCTTATCCCAAAAAACCCTACC
Organism: Dysgonamonadaceae bacterium; assembly: GCA_031272205.1. Taxonomy (GTDB): domain Bacteria; phylum Bacteroidota; class Bacteroidia; order Bacteroidales; family Dysgonomonadaceae; genus JAISUH01. Next base: position 16,965 of record JAISUH010000072.1, read on the forward strand.
GGATAAAGTTAGATTCCAAATCGAAGATATTGGGAATGCCCTCCGATAAAGATTGGGTGCTCTTGGCCGAATATTGCGACAAATCGCTGTTGCGCTCTACTTACGCCTTCGAATTGTCGAAATTGATGGAATTGTCCTGGACTCCGCGCGGCTATCACGTGGAAGTTTTCCTGAACGGATCCTACAACGGCACTTATTTCCTCGGCGAACATGTAAAAGTGGCTTCAAACAGGGTCAATATCGGCGACGACGGCTATCTGATAGAGAACGACAACTACTGGAATCAGGAACCGATATGGTTTACAACCGGTCGAGGATTGCATTTCACATTCAAGCAGCCCGATCCCGAAGAGATGGTCGAAGGCGACGACAATTACAATTTCATCCTCAATTACATGAATGAATTTGAGTCGGTCTTGTTTTCCGATAATTTTACTGACCCAAACAACGGATACAGGAAATACATTGACGTCCAAAGTTTCGCCAAATGGTTTCTCTTACAGGAAACACTGGGCAATGCCGAACCTAATCCCTATTACGTGCTTCCAACACGAACAGGAAAATTGGAAATGTATCCTCCATGGGATTTCGAGTGGAGCATGGGACTTGCGTACATGGAGAACAACACTTGGATTTTACCTCCCGCAACTTCACCTGTCGCCCATTTCTATCACAAAAATAAGACTTATTTCAGCCGATTGTTTCAAGACCCCTATTTCGTCAATATCGTCAAACAGGAGTGGGTGAAAGTAAAAGGTCTTTTACCGGCACTAACCACTATTATGGACGAAAAAACGGCGAACATCCGGTATGCGCAAATCAAAAATTTCTCGCGTTGGCCAATACTCGGACAATACATCAGCGTGGGGCTTGTGAAGTTCAACACATGGCAAGAAGAAGTTGATTATGCTAAAAAGTTTTTAAACGATCGGGCTGAATGGATGGATTCCGAGTTTGGAAATTGAAAGGCGACACAACAGACTTTGAAATTTAAACGAAGGCTCAAAATTCTTATAACGAATTAATATACAAATCATTATGGGATTAAAATTTTATCATTTAGCAGCAGCAAGTTTACTATTAACTGCGTTTTCCTGCACTTCAAAACAGGAAATGATTTCAACAGTGCCCCAAATCACCCAAGTCGATATGGAACAAGGCTTTGTCAACCCTCCGACGTCGGCTAAGCCGCACACGTGGTGGCACTGGATGAATGGCAATGTCAGCAAGGAAGGCATCACTGCCGACCTTGAGGCGATGGCGGAGGCGGGTATCGGCGGCGCACAGATATTCAATGCCGCAGAGGGTATTCCGCACGGCGGGGTGATGTTCAA
>JAISUH010000027.1 GCA_031272205.1 Dysgonamonadaceae bacterium
ATAATCGAACTCAAAGTCAGCCAGATGCCGTATTGCGTGGGATTGACGTAGTTAATCGTCATCGGCACAAGCAGCAGTTGAACGGCAATGCTAACCCCTTTTATGCCAAACGAGGCAACGATGTTTTTAACCGCATTCGTGCTCCGCTCGCTTTTTCCGGCAAGGCGGGAGTTGATGATACGGTTTAGTTTGGTGTGCATCTTATCAAGCGTTCAAATTTTCGGAAAACTTTTATCTGTTCGAATACGTATTCTCGTAATAGTTCTGATATTCCCCGCTTGTTACCTCGTCCATCCACTCTTGATGCTCCAAATACCAGCGGATGGTTTTTTCGATGCCTTCTTCGAACTGGAGCGAGGGTTCCCAGCCCAGTTCCCGATTCAGTTTGGAGGCGTCGATAGCGTAGCGGAGGTCGTGTCCGGCGCGGTCGGTAACATAGGTGATGAGTTTGTCCGATGTTCCTTCGGGATTGCCGAGAATCCGGTCGGCCGTTTGAATCATCACTTTTATCAGGTCGATATTTTTCCATTCGTTGAATCCGCCGATATTGTAGGTTTCGCCCGTTTTCCCTTCGTGGAAAATCAGGTCGATGGCGCGGGCATGGTCTTCCACATAAAGCCAGTCGCGCACGTTTTCGCCTTTCCCGTAAACAGGTAGCGGTTTCCCGTGTCGTATATTGTTGATAAACAATGGTATTAGCTTTTCGGGAAATTGATAGGGTCCGTAATTGTTGGAACAATTGGAGACGACCGTCGGCAGGCCGTAAGTATCGTGATACGACCGCACGAAATGGTCGCTACTCGCTTTCGAAGCCGAATAGGGGCTGTGCGGGTCGTATTTGGTGGTTTCGGCAAACATTGTCCCGTCGAAGGCTAAAGCGCCGTAAACTTCGTCGGTGGAAATGTGGTAAAAACGTTTGCCGGAGAAATTTCCGCCCCATTTTATTTTTGCGGCTTGCAACAGCGCCAATGTCCCCATTACGTTGGTGCGGGCAAAGGTGAAGGGGTCTTTGATGCTCCTGTCCACATGACTTTCTGCTGCAAGATGTATTACGCCGTCGATGTCGTACGTTTCGAAAAGGGCGATCATGTCGTCCAATTCGCAGATATCGCCTTTCACAAAGGTGTAATTGTCTTTTTTTTCGATATCCGTCAGGTTTTTGAGGTTTCCGGCATAAGTGAGCTTGTCTAAATTGACGATGCGGTAGTTGGGGTATTTATTGACGAAGAGCCGCACAACATGCGAACCGATAAATCCGGCGCCGCCGGTAATAAGGATATTTTTTTTGTAAGTCATAATGGATAATTGTATGATTAATAAAGGTTTTGAGAATAGTCAAATAGGAAATCCGAATCTTTGAGGAAGGGATTTCGTTTGTCTTTTTCCGATAAGAGGATTTCGGATGCCTCAATCTGCCAGTCGATTTTCAGATCAGGGTCGTTGAAGGCGATACCTCCTTCCGATTGCGGAGCATAGTAGTTATCGCATTTGTACTGGAAAACGGCCTCTTCGCTCAATACGACGAAGCCGTGAGCAAAGCCGCGGGGTACGAAAAATTGGCGTTTGTTTTCGGCTGTGAGCAACTCCGATGCGTATTGTCCGAAACTGGGCGACCCTTTGCGAATATCTACCGCCACGTCCAAAACCTCCCCTTTTACCACACGCACTAATTTCGACTGGGCGAAAGGTGGTTTTTGAAAATGCAGTCCGCGGAGGACGCCGCGTCGCGATTTCGATTCGTTATCCTGCACGAAATGAGTGTTGCACACGTTTTCCCGAAACCATTCTTCTGAAAAGGATTCGAAAAAATAACCGCGTTCGTCGCCGAAAACTTTCGGTTCGAGGACAATTACGCCTTTTATGTGGGTTTGTTTCGTTTCCATTTTTTTTATTGGTTCAGCAATTTCAGCAGGTATTGTCCGTATTGGTTTTTCCTCATCGGTTCGGCCAATTGGCGCAGTTGTTTGTTGTCGATCCATTTGTTGCGCCAAGCGATTTCTTCGAGACAGGATATTTTCAGTCCCTGTCGTTTTTCAAGCACCTCCACAAAGATGGATGCTTCCGAGAGCGAATCATGAGTGCCGGTATCGAGCCATGCAAATCCGCGGCCAAATAGTTGTACTTTCAGTTCGCCGTCTCTCAAAAAATGCTGATTTACGGTGGTGATTTCCAATTCTCCGCGAGCTGATGGCTTGATGTTTTTGGCCACGTTCACCACTTTGTTCGGGTAAAAATAAAGGCCTACGACCGCATAATTCGATTTGGGTTTGGCGGGTTTTTCTTCGATGCTCAACACATTCCCTTTGTCGTCGAACTCGGCCACGCCGTATCGTTCCGGATCGTTGACGTAATAGCCGAAAACCGTGGCTTTTCCGTTTTGTTCCGCATCTTTCACCGCATTGCGCAGCATGGTGGGGAAGCCGTGTCCGTAAAAGATGTTGTCGCCCAGCACTAAACAGGCGGAGTCATTACCGATAAATTTTTCGCCGATGATAAAAGCCTGCGCCAGACCGTCGGGAGACGGCTGTTCGGCATATTCGAAGCGTACGCCGTAGGCGCTTCCGTTACCCAGCAAGCGCTCAAATCCGGGAAGATCCTGCGGGGTAGAGATAATCAGTATGTCCCTGATTCCGGCCAACATCAGCGCTGAAACGGAATAATACACCATCGGTTTGTCGTAAATCGGGAGTAATTGTTTCGAAACGCCTTTTGTGATGGGATAAAGGCGCGTTCCGGAACCTCCTGCTAACACAATTCCTTTCATGAAATCCTTTTTAGTTTACAAAGATACGATAATTTTGATTTAAAAGGCATTAAGCAAGCCTCTTGTTTTTTGTTTTCACTCTTTGTACAGCAGATACGGCTTTCGTTGCAATTTGAAATTTTCGACGTCTTTTTGCCACATCTTCTTTATTTCGGAAGCCGATTTTCCGGCCATAATTTCCTTGCGGATGTAATCCACCCCCACCAATTTTTCGAAAAAAGAGGTAAAGAACGACTCTCCCATCCCCAAATTGGAGTAAGCATCGATAATGTAAGAGAGATCGAATCCTTTCTCCCAAATGTATTTGTTGGGAACATTGCGCAAATCTACGCCCCAACATTTGCGGTTCAGCAAGGGGGGATTTTTTGCGCCCGGCACGCTTTTCGGCGTGAACGAAAAATGGGATCCTTTGTATTTTGGATGTCCGTAAACTTCGAAAGGGAAAGGCGTTCCGCGTCCCAGACTCACGATCGTTCCCTCGAACAGGCAGGTGGAGGGGTACAGATAGATGGAGTGGATGTTTGGCAGGTTTGGGGAGGGCGCAACAGGCAGCTCGTAGCGCGTTTGGCGGGAATAATTTTCGCAGGGGATGACCGTCAGGTTACATACGCGCTGTTGTGGGAGCCATCTTTCGCCGTTGATCATCAATGCGAGTTCGCCCAGCGTCATGCCGTGAACGATCGGAATGGGAAGCCATCCCACGCCCGATTTGTGTTTCATATCGAGAATCGGCCCGTCCACAAAAAAACCGTTGGGGTTGGGGCGGTCTAAAACAATCATTATCTTTTCCGCCTCGGCGCAAGCGTCCATCAGCCGCGCCATACTGGCGTAGTAGGTGTAAAATCGAAGTCCTACATCCTGCAAATCAAAAACCATTACGTCGAATTTTTGCATATCGGCGACTGAGGGTTTCCCGTTTCCGGTACCGTAGAGCGACCAGACGGGGATTCCCGTTTTCTCATCAATTGAGTTTGAGACGTGTTCTCCCGCATCGGCAGTGCCCCGAAAGCCGTGTTCGGGCGAAAATATGCCGACAACGTTCACGTTGTTTTCGACAAGGAGATCGACCAAATGCTTGTTGCCCACCGTTCCGGTTTGGTTGCTCATCACGGCAACCCGTTTTCCTGCGAGCAGAGGCAGGTATTTTTCGCTCTGTTCGGCGCCGACCTTTATTTTCCCGCAAGAATCGGCTTGGGCGCAAATCCACGAAAAGCTGCAAATCCATGCGGAAAAGAAGCATAACAGTTTTGTTTTCATTCTTCGACCGGTGTTTTCGTATATTTTTGATATTCGTGCAAGCGATCAAATTCATCTTCGAGCGACACGAGGTCGTTGCGGATTTCCTTTAAGCGTTCCAGCGCTTCTATGCGTTTGGTTTCATCGTCCTTACGCGCTTTCAGCGTTTGGCGTGCGCCTTCGAGCGTCAGGCCTTTCTCTTTCACCAAGCGATAAATGATTTCCACCTGATGGACGTCGTCTTTGGTATATTGGCGCGTTCCGCCGGCGGTTTTTTTGGGGTTGATGTTGTCAAATTCTTTTTCCCAAAACCGGAGCAGGGAAACGTTCACGGCAAAATGGGCGGCTACCTCCTGAATGGAATAGAACAGCCGCTTGTCGTCGAACTGAATCGGTCTTTTTCGTTTGCCCATTGTTTTTCGAATTATCAGGGTGAGCTTTGTTGCAAAGATAATAAATTATTGATTATTCGCAAAGAACAGGAAGTTGAGAAGTCGATTTTTATAGAGCAATGGCTTCCAAGTCCGAAGTGATACCTTTTATGTTTTGCAACACGTGAATTTTTTTGATAAAACGTTTTATTTTTATATTTTCGTCGCAAAATGGATAAAACGTTTAATCAGCAACTCATAGAAAGTAACGAAACAAAAATTGATCATATAAAAAAACATGAAAACGATTCATTAATAAATAAAATGAAATTGAAAATGAAAAAAAATCTATTGTTAGTGGCTTTTTTAGCTGTATTTGTTGCTTCCGGAATGGCTCAGGAACTTGGCAGCGAAATGTATGACCTTGCGAAAATCAGGCAAGGGGTGAAAAACAAACGGGTGAGCAGTTATGACAAGAGCGGAAATAACGGCGATTGTCTGTTCATCAAAGAAGGTGAAACAAAAACGATTTTCGACGTGAAAGGTGCGGGAATAATTACGCATATCTGGATAACGATTGCCCCTCCGCCCGAACAAATGAGCAGAAACGACATCATCATTAAGATGTATTGGGACGGGAACTCGTATCCATCGGTCGAGTCGCCCATTGGCCCCTTCTTCGGGCAGGGTTGGAACGAACGCTACAATTTCTCTTCCTTCCCGCTCTCGGCTGGGCCTGCAAACGGCACGGGTCTGGTGTCTTATTTCTCGATGCCTTTCGAGAACGGCGCCCGTATTGAGATAGAAAACCAGACCGGTCGCAACATCGATGCCTTTTATTATTACGTGGATTATGTAGAGGTCAAACAAATAGCAAAAGACCTGGGCCGTTTTCACGCCTGGTACAATCACGAGTTGACTGAAGCGCTCCCGGAAGGTGAAACCGAATGGGGACTGGTAGGCACTCCCGGAGAAAACAAAGACGGCAAAAACAACTATCTCTTTGCCGATATCAAGGGTAGAGGTCATTTCGTAGGTGTGAACTATTACGTGCAATGCCCGTCGCCGATGTGGTATGGCGAAGGCGACGATATGTGGTACATCGACGGCGAAACGCTCCCCTCGTTGTTGGGAACGGGTACGGAAGATTTCTTCAATACATCGTGGTGTCCCAAAGAACCCTTCTATCACCCCTATTACGGCTATCCGCGAGTGAACAACGACATTGGATGGTTGGGACGGACACACGTCTATCGGTTCTTCATTAACGATCCGGTATTCTTCGATAAATCCTTACGGGTAACGATAGAACACGGGCACAACAACAACATGACTCTCGACCTTGGCTCGGTAGCGTATTGGTATCAATCGGAAGCATCTGCTTTGCCTCCGTCCCCCAGTAAAGAGCTTCGTGCCCCGAAACATCTGAATGATGGCAACGATATTCACCGCTGGCGGCACGAGTGGCGCAAGAATAAGGGGAACGGCTCCCAGCTATGGGGAAACGAGAACTGAAAGTCAAGTTGATACCGGGTATATGCGGACAGGTGGATGAAGATATGGATGACTGACTTATCCCGATGCCAACCCAAGACTGAAAGGCACTACCGCCGGGCTTACCGGAAATATTTGGAAGTTGGAAAGTAGGGACGGAGGATCGCTCCGTCTCTACCTTTTGGAGAAATACAAAAAATCCCCATTTTTTGTAAGCGAAAGGATATGGGAAGTCTTATCCATTAAACAGACATTATTCTTCCACGCAGACCCACACCCCGCTTGTTCGCGCTTGTTCGCGCGGGTTATACATCGCTTGGCAGGAGATGGCCGGAAGGAAGTAATATCCCCGATATGCCGCCTGTAACTGCACGCGGAAGGTTTTCGATTGTCCCGCCGCCAAATTGAAATAGGTCAGCACGCGGTCGTCGCGGATGTCGCGATAGCTGTATTCTCCGGCCGAAGCGGCGCTGGCGGTGTTCATCAGGCGGTCGTTGATGATTTCCCATCCCGACGCGAAAACCTGTGTGAGCGCCAGATCGGTGAGCGCTTGTGATGTTGGGTTACTGACAGTTACTGCTGCTGTAATCTCCGTCCCTTGTTTCAAGGATTTCACGTCTATGGGGTTAGCATTTTTGTCGGTATATCGGACGGCGAGCTTGAGCGATGCTTTTGAAACGTTTATCGTATCTGCATCCGTTTGTGTTTGCGTGTGTGCGGTGAGCCGCGCGTAAATCGCCCCGGCGCCTTTGTTGGAAAGCGATACGGAGAGCGTTTTTGCAGGGGTAACATCCATTTGCACAAAAGCGTTTGGAGTGTTCAGCTCCGGCATTTTCTTGCCGTTTAAGGTCCATTCGGCTTGGATATTGCCTTTGCCCATCTTTTCGGCGAGTTGCGCCATTGCTTTCAGCCCGAAAGCGGCCGTCTGCGTTGATACGTAGCCCGAAGAGAGCGATTGCGCCACGTCTTGCGCCAGCGCCAAGGCTTTCTCGGTTTTGCCGAGCAACAGATAGGTTTCCATAATCATGGCCTCGTCGCGGGCAGACGAACCGTAGGTGTCGTTGGAATAAGAATACGGCGATATTTTATCTTCGATGTTGAATATTAATTCGTTAGCGACATCTGTTTTTCCGGCTATTGCGTAAGCAGCCGAAAGTTGCCATCGGGCTTGCAGCGAGAGATCTTTCATCTCGCGCATACGGTTCATGGCGCCGAGTTCGGGTGTTGCGTTCAGCGCCAGTGTATAAAGGCGATAAGCCTGCTGCAATTCGGTCATCGACAGGCTGTAATAGCCGCCGGAGTGGTTGGTCGGCGTCCAGCTTCGCGCTGTTTTTTGTTGGAATTGCAGCCATTTGGAGGTTATGTTTTCGGGAACGTCATAGCCTTTTCGTTTGGCTTCGAGCAAGAAATGTCCGGCGTAAGAGCTGATCCATTCCGACGAGTAATGGTCGCCCGGCCAATAAACGAAACCGCCGTCCGAGGCCTGTCGCGAGGCAAGCATGCGGATAACTTCGGACACTTTGGCCGACAAGGTTTCTTTTTGTTCTTTCGATACGGTGATAAACCCATCGACGTAGAGGACGGGGAAGGCTTGCGATGTGATTTGCTCGCTGCACCCGTGCGGATAATCGAGCAGATAGGCCATGTTGCCGCTCAAATCGACGCTTGGGAGCCGCGACAACTCCAATTTTGCCCAGTCGTCGCCGCCCAAATCAGGCAGTTGCAGGTCGAAAGCTGCATTCGCTCCCGCCTCTATCAATTTCTCCTGTCCGATAATAACAGGCGGATTGGGGTTTCTGACGGCAATATCGATGGTTTCGGTAACGGTTTCGCCTCCGCCCGTCGCTTTGATGCGGACTTGCCCGGCTCCGGTTTTAGAAGCCGTTTTTAATTTGAAATAAACGACCTTATCGCCTGTGTTATCGAATGTTACGCTGTTCGACGCTTCGCCGGACAGGGTCAATAACCCGTTGGTTTCGACGGTGATTTGGGCGTTTTTGACTTTCTTATCCATAGCGAAAACGTTTACGGGCAGCCAGGTTTCTTCGTTTATTCCCATTACGCGCGGGAGCGTGGAAAGGGTCATCAGCGCGTTTTTCACGGCAACCGTTTTTTCGGCGTTTCCATAGGCTCCGTTTCCTCCGGCGACCACCATCACGCGAACCGAACCCACATAAGGCGGGAGTTTAACGCTATGTTTTTTGGTTTCCCCGCCTTTGAGGCTGAATACGCCTGCGAATTTTACCACCGGTTTAAAGCGATTGGACTGTTCGTTGGACGGCTTCAACGTTTCGTCGCCGCCAACGCTGAGCAGCGGGCCAAACATCCCCGTATGGGCTCCGATGACGCGGTCAAACAAATCCCAAGTGCGAACGCCCAGCGCCTCATGGGCGTAAAATTCGTCCCATGCGTTGGGCGTTTTAAAGGAAGTCAAGTCCAATAGACCTTCGTCCACGATGGCAAGGGTGTAGGTCATCGGTTTCTTTGTTTTTTCGGAGATGGAGACGGTAAATTCTTTTTCGGGCTGCAATTCGTCAGCCATAGCGATAACGGGAGTCAAGCGGCTGTTTTTGTCTTCCACCCCGATATTCTGTATGCCGTACATCCGTATCGGCAGGTCGTTTTCGGTTTGCGCGTGAGGTTGCAGCAGTGTGGCAAAAATGTAGAAGTTGGGATTCATCTCTTCGGTAACCTTAAACGAATATTTGGTGTCTTTCGAGGCCGATGTTTTCACCCATTCCTGCTGTACGACGCGCGATCCGTTTTCGATGCTGATCAGCACGTGTCCTTCGGAACTTTTGGGAATGATGACTGTTGCTTTTTCGCCGGGTTCGTAAGTCGGTTTGTCGGTCGAAAACGAAAGCATCGTTAATCCGTTGGGATCGGTTTTGTTGGCTCGTCCGCGCCACGAAGGCCAGTCCACGAAGAACACTGTTCCCGAAGTATGTCCGCTGTCGGTGTCCTTTACGAGGATGAGATAGCGTCCCCAATCGGGATAATTGACTTGGAAATTCACTTTGCCGCTTCCGTTTGTGGTGCCGAAAGAGCCCTGCGCCACGGGGACTACGGCCGTATTATTGACGTAACTGCTGAAATCTTCGTTGTTGCTGTCCCACCACCAGCTCCACGCAAGTTTGTAGATTTTGTATGTGAGCCGAGGGGAGGAAACTTTTTTCCCGTAGGCGTTCAGCGTAACGATATCGAAAGGCAGCGCGGTATCGGTCTCCAAATAGCCGCCTTTGCTTTCGGGGGCTTTAATCCCGACGTAAGACGCATAAGGCGAATAGAAGAGGGTTTGGCCGTAAAAACTCATGTCGCCCCCCGTTTCATAGACTTTGGAAACGATGTTTCCGCGCAGCATGCCCGGCGCGTTTTCGGCAGCCGGAATTTTTGCGTTCACGCTTGCTTCGCCCGAAGCGTTAAGCGTCCCTTCGAAAAGTGTATGCTGGTTGGTTTCGAATTTTGTGGTGGGATTGTTAAAAACGTATTGCGTGAATCCCTTGAACGGATGGTCGATGCGCGATAGAGACAGCTCAATCTCGGCTTTCAGGTTCGAAGCCGGGGCGCCGTGCAGCCATTGTGAGGACAGTGTTCCCGACAGATATCCGAGGGAAGCGTTGATGATGGAATCGGTTTCCAAGCGCACTTTCAGCCTGTTGGGTTTCACGGTTTCGATACGCAAGGATTTGTAGAACGACGTTCCCCCCACTTTTACGAAGGATTGCCAAACGCCGGTAGGTGCGTTTTCGGCGGTTGTGATGCGGAAAGTGTAGAAGCCGTTCTCGCCTTCGGTTTTCACCTGCCGTTGATAGAATTGGCGCGTGGGCGTATATACTTCGAGCGAGACGGGATGTCCTTTCGGCAGCCGCGAGGCTTTGTCTTCGAGGATGAAGCTGAGGTAGATGGTATCGCCCGGCCGCCATACGCCTCGTTCGCCGTAAATGTAGCCTTTCAGACCTTTCTGTACCTCTTTTCCGGCGACGTCGAAATTGCTGAGCGAAAGCGAGGCTTCGTCCTTCACTTCGAGGTAGCCGGTGTCGTTGTCTTTTGAGGCGGTAACCACAAAGGGGCGTCCTTTTTTATAATCGATTTCCACGAAACCGTTCCCGTCCGTTGTGCCCGAGCCCATAACTTGCAGCTGGTAATTGTAAACGCTGACTTTTGCTCCCGATAAGGGCTTGGCGCTGAGAATATCGGTAACGGCGACGTTCATTTTCCCGCCGTTGCCCGATTTGGCAATGATGCCGATATTGGATGCGGTAACAAAGGTTTCTTTCTTCCGGAGGTAGTTCATGTAGTAGGACTTCGTACAGGGATTGTCGCGGTCTTCCCAGACGTATTCTTCCCAATCCATCGGTTCGTAGTAGTAGGGCGAGGTTGTGTCCCACGCGGCTTCTTCGTCGTCCGTAATATCGTCGCTGCCGAATCGCCGCATCGAGGCGTTTGCCGGAACTGCCGGCGTAATGCCGCCGCAAGGGTAGAGCGAGTATTCCTGCTTCATCGAGAACGAGATTTGATACAACGCGCCGGGGTCTTGTTTGATGAGGGGTGCAAGGTCGAGCGAGAATCTGTTCCATTGTGCGAGGTCGAGTTTTTTATCGGCGTCGAGGCGGATCTGTTTTTTCATAACCAAGCGTCCGAAACGGCGCACTTCGCCGGACGAATTGCCGTTCAGCGTGCCCGATTGGAGGTAGTAGAGCACGTTGTTCGAGAAAATTTTCACCACTTTCACATCCACCGCCCAGAGGTTTACCGCGCTGAAGGGAAGCGTAAGCTGTTCGGAATTGGGGAGGATATTGCCGCTTTTCTCCAATTTTATCTCCGGCGAATTGCCCTGTACGGCAATCTGATAGCTGTAACTTTTGTCGAGTATCAGCCCCGAATGGTTTTGTATGGGCTGGTAGAGGTTCAGGGTAAAGTCGCTGTCAGGCAGTTTTTCGGGATAGATTTTCAATACGTTTTTATCGATCTGGTAGGTGAAATTGCTGATCACATCGGTGGCGACAGTCCCCCCCTGCAAGTTCTGCGTAATGGTAACAAGCCCCTGTAAGTCCTGCCTTGTGGAGAGCGGGTCGCTGAAAGTTATCCGGAGGTGCGCATCGGGTTTCGACTCCATCCTCACATCCACGACCTCGAAATTCTCTTTCGAGAAAGCGGGCATGGCAATCTCCGATTCCTGCGATTTATCGGCTCCAATGGCCGCCCCGTTTATCGTGAGTGCGAACCGCTGCGGTTTATCGCTACGCGGGATGCTGTCCACCGAAACGTGGAAGGCCGTGTTTGACGCCTGTGCGACGTTGATGACCGTTTGCGCGGGAGCGCCCTTTATGGAAAACATTTTCCGCACATCGTCGACCGAGGCGGGATTGGAGAGCTGGAGCGCGACCTGAACGGTATTCCACGCGAGGTTATCGACCGAAAGGGGCGAATAGGGCAGCACGCCGGCCGAGAAATTCTGTTCGTTGACGTGAAAGCCGAAGTTAAAGGAGGCGAATGGTTTTTCGACCTTCAACACTTTATCTAAATAAAATTTAGCCTCGTAGGTTTTGCCGGGTTTCAGTTCTCCCGGTTCGGGAACGAACTGTACGGCGCTTGCGTTCACCCAATAAGCCTTCCCTTTGACAGTCGGCGAAAAAGAGAAGAGCTCGTCTTTTATTTCGGCGTTCAATTCCACTGCCGGCATTTCCTGCGCCAGCTCGATTTGGATAAACGATTCGGGCGAGATATTCCCGTAGGTGAATGCGGAGATGTATTGCGCGAAAGTCGGGTCGATGTCGGCCAACGACGATTTTTGCTTGCAAGAACTCAAAGCACTGACAATGAGCAATAAAAAAATCGCGATTTTGAGGGCAGGGAATTTTTTCATCTTTTTATGGATTTATTGGGTTTCCAAAAACTTATTTCGTTAAATATGTTGGTTTTAAAGATTCAAAGTGTAAAGATAGCGATAAATTTCGATGCGTTTGCGTATTTTTTGCTTGTTTTTTTCTGTTTGATACAAAAACTGTCATTATCCCGAATGATATGGTCGTGGAAACGTGTTTGACAAACAGGTTGTCGGGGCGTGTTTCGCATTTCGTTGATTTGTTTATCAATTCTGAAATTCATTTTTCCCAGCGAACAATTTTGACGGCGTCAGTTTTATAACTCACCCAGTTGCCAACAAATTTCAGGCTGTCTGTTTGTAAAGTTTTTTATCCCGTTCTCTGAAATCCGAGTGGTTTTCTTCTTATTGTCGTTGCAAATTCCATCTCGTTTTGGTTGTAAATTTGCGCCAGTGTCATTGGCTCGAAAGCAAGACCACAAGCGAAAAACAGGTTGTTTTTATAGACGAAGCGCCGTGGTTAGATACACGACGTTCCGATTTTGTGGCGGCATTGGAGCATTTTTGGAATTCGTGGGCATCGTCGCAACCCAACATCTTGCTTATCATTTGCGGTTCGGCTACTTCGTGGATTATCAATAAGATACTTAAAAATCACGGCGGACTGCACAACAGGGTTACACAAAAATTGTTTTTAGAGCCGTTTACGCTTGCCGAATGTGAGGCGTTTTGCATTGAAAATGAGATTGCTACGGAGCGACATCAGATGTTGGAATATTATATGATTCTTGGTGGGATTCCCTATTACCTGAATTTGTTGAAAAAA